>JACRKM010000030.1 GCA_016219765.1 Candidatus Woesearchaeota archaeon | reverse complement strand
GTTGAGTACAACAATGACAAGAAAAGGAAGATCACGTTCAGTTACGAGAGTTCGGTGCGGCCTGATCGCAGGCTTGTGTACGAGCAGGGTAATCTGTTAGAGGAAAGCCGTCGAGTTACCGACATCACGGTAAGCACAGACAACAGCACAGTGCGCAGGTATCATCTCGAATACACCAACCTCAGCCAATCACTATCGTCGCTTTCCGGGATCAGTTATTACGGCTCTGACAACACTTCGCTCCTACATAACATCACTTTCACGCAATACATCACAGAACCGGGTTACACGAGTAATGCTACAATGTGGGTTCCTCCGGTGTTGTTTTCTGATAATGTGCATACTGATTACGGCGCACGGCTCGTGGACGTTAATAATGATGGTTTTGCCGACGTCATTCAAGGAAGGGCTTCTACGAGTGAGAAGAAGGTCTGGATCAACAACAGAACGACTGGTTGGACGCTTGACAGCCTTTGGAACGTTCCTGACTACATCGTTGCATCCGACGGCACAGACGCAGGCGTGCGCTTCGCCGACGTGAATAATGATGGCTTTACTGACTTTTTGAAAAGTAAAGCGGGTACGCGTGCTGTTTACTTGAACAATGGTTCGGGCTGGAATGGTTCGTCTGCTGTGTGGAGTATTCCAATCGACTTCGTAGATGGTTCCGGGAATGACTTGGGTGTTGTGTTGGATGACGTGGATCGTGACAACAGAATTGATATCGTCAAGTCTAAAGATAGCACGCGGACTGTTTACCTCAACAATGGCAGCAGCTGGGTAAGCACCGCGTACAGTCCTCCAGTTGATCTAATTACCGGCACTACAGACACAGGAGCACGCCTTGTTGACGTTAATGGTGACGGCCTGCCAGACTTTCTTAGAGGTAAGGATGGAACTCGTGATGCGTGGTTAAATAACGGCACGGGTTGGGTTTCAAGCGGAATTTGGAGTCCTCCAACAGATTTCACGACTGCAACAAAAACCGATAATGGTGTCAGGTTTGCTGACGTGAACGGAGATGGCCTTACAGACTTAATTGAGGATTATGCTAACGGCTCAACAACTACGCGTGGTGCGTGGTTGAATACGGGCAGCGGCTGGCAACTGAACAATAGCTGGCAATCTCCCGAACCATTCACTAAGGACGGTTACAATACCGGGAGACGTTTGGCTGACATTGATGGTGACGGCTTTGCTGATGTCGTCGTGAGTCATCAGGATTCAAGCCAGCAGTATTCCTTCACAAAGAATGCTACGCTACCTTACTTATTGCGTCGTGTAAATAACGAATACGGTGGTGTTACGTTATTGAATTACACGACTTCCACAAGGTACAATAATAGTGAGAGTGGAAAGTCTGACATCGGGTTCAATCTGTTTGTAGTAAGTAATGTCTCGGCGAACAATTCTCTTAGTGGTTCTTTTCTCGCGGTCTCATCAACCAGCTATAACTATTCGTTCGGCAAGTACAATTACGAGAAGGCGGAGTTCAGGGGTTTCGGGATCGCGGTTGAGCGTAAGCCTTCAGGCATAGTGCGGCATTACTTCTACCAGGATGCTCCAAGACGGGGCAAAGAGTACCGCACCGAAGTCCAAGGTTTGAATAACTCTAACTTTTCCATCATGGTGAAGGAGTACAATTACACCTACGCGGGTGGAATCTACAACTTGAGTTTGTTGTTTTCGAGTGATTTCTTGTACGACGGCGCTGTGACTCCCAAGGTGACGAATCGTTCGTTTGTGTACGATTATTACGAGAACCTTTTGTCAGTGCGCGAGCTTGGTGACGTTTCAGCAACTGGAGACGAGCGCACCACGAACTATAGTTATGCGTTGGGGGTGAGTAATTGGATTTTAGACAAAGTAGCTTCGGTTACGGTGTATGATGCTGATAAGAACAAAGTCAAAGATACCCAATACTATTACGACAGTCGGGGCTTTCAAGGCATCGGCAGCACAGGAGACCTCACCAAAGTGGAGCGTTGGGATGACGGAGGTAATAACAGTTTCACGTACTACACGTATGATGGTTTCGGTAATCCTATTACGCAGACTGATTCGTTGGGCAACACTCAAAAGTTCACGTATGACAGTACGCATACGTATCCTGCGAGCACGGTGAACGCGTTGGGCCACATCACGTACACGAGTTATGATCTTGCTAATGGGAATTTGTTGTGGTCTGAAAAGAATGACATCAGAACCAACTACGTTTACGACACTTTCGGCCGCATAAGCAAGGAAATAAGACCGTACGACACCGCGGCAATGCCAACCAAGAAGTACACGTACAGCTTCGATGGCGTGGCTCCGGAGTCAGTCAAAGTCAGCTTAAAGACGACGGCGAACAACACTCAAGACATAACTTACTATTACGACGGCATGGCAAACCTTGTGCAATTGAAGACTGATGTTGAAGATGGACAGCAGATCGTGAAAAACATCTTTTACGACAGTAATTTCCGTGTGGGTGGTGAGCAGAACCCATACTTTGCAACGAGCTCGACTGGATTAAGCAATTCTTCTGGCGCCTCCAACACGACTTACACGTACGACGCGCTCGATAGAGTCATCGGGGTGCGTAATGCGGACGGCACTTCGAAGAACATTACGTTCAACAAATGGAATATTACTGATTTTGACGAGAATTCTCATAAGCACATGTATTCACTCGATGGTTTGGGCAGAATTAGTCACGTATACGAGTACAACACTAACGATGTTGGTTTGAATGAGACTTACATCACGACGTACAACTACGACACGAACGACAATCTCATTACCATCACCGATACGTTAGGCAATGCGTTCAGCTTCACGTACGACAGTCTCAGCAGAAAGACTGCAATGACTGACCCAGACTTAGGAAGCTGGCGGTACGCGTATGATACGAACGGAAACTTGATTTCTCAGACTGATGCGAAGAATCAGACTGTTGCTTTGCGTTATGATGCGCTGAACCGTGTGTTGACTAAGAACTCCAGTGACGTGAATGTAAGTTTCGCGTATGATGGGCAGTTTTATGGGACGTTGACGAATGTGACGAGCGGTGTCTTGACGTACAGGTATGAGTATGATAATCGTTTCAGACCAGTTAAAGTGACGCGGAATCAGAGTGGGTCTGTTCTTGTGTTCAATCTGGTGTATGATTCGCTGGATCGGTTGATTTCGGATGATGGAGTGTCGAAACTTGATTACATTTTCAATAAGCAAGGAAGTGTTCAGAAGATCCCTGGCTTCATCAACGGTTCAGCGTACAATGCTTTTGGCGGCTTATTGAACAGGACATACGGGAACAGCCTCATCGCTTCCTTCACTTACAATTCCGCAAATAACAGATTAACAAACATCGCCATTCCTAACGTGCAGAATCTCTCGTACACGTATGACTCTGTCGGGAACATTCTTACGATTAATGATGTCGTGCAAAATAAGCTGCATACGATGACGTACGACAACCTTGACCGTATGCGTACTGCCGCGATTGGTAGTGACCGTTACGTTTACTCCTTCAACCCAACTGGCAATATCATGAAGATCGTAAAGAACAACCAGTCAAAGAAGTTTGTGTATCAGGGTAATCAAAGCCACGCTCCTTCGAGAATCATTGAAGGAAGCACGGGAGCAGACGTCTACAATCCAACTGAATTGTATACTGGCAGCAAGAACCGAACGTTCGAATTCTTCTTGTTGAATGACAAGAATGATTCTGCAACGGTAATGAATTTTTCAATCTCTTTTGGTGATGGAAAGAGTTTCTCTAACCAAAGCATGACAGTCAATCAGAGTCTGTGGTTCTTCGTTCAAAACAACTACAGCAGCGGTGGTGACTTTGTCATTAATATTTCTGCTAATTCGTCGAATATGACTGATAATCAAAAACTTTCTACGAAGTTTGGTACGCGAGCACGAAGCCTGAAGTCGTTGTACGCTAATTCTTCGCTGCGTACTTTTGAGTTTAAAGTACAGAATGATGTTGTGGAGACTGTTTATAATGTTTCTTGGAATTGTACCGCTGGCCTGAACTCGACTTATTCTGCGAACTTGACAAGTAATCAGTCATTGTATGATTACATCGCAATGAATTACAGCGGTCCTGGAGAGAAAACATTCGCTTGCAGTGCGTTGAGTAATGATGGTTCAGAGTCTAAAACAACGACTTTTACGGTGCGAGGGTTTGAGATTGAGAATTATGACCTTCTTGTGACGAATATCTCAACTCGTGTTGTGAGTTATGATGTGAAGAATTACTTCAACAGGGGTCAGGCGAATGTTACTACGACAACAGAGAATGCTGCGTTTGGTTTCTTGTCGAATATCTCGTTGAACGATCGAGTCATGGCGTTCGTGCAAATGAATTACTCGACCGATGGAGCGAAGACTGTTACGGTGAATGTTTCTGGGAATAATTATTCTGAACAGTATATCGAATCTCTCAAGATGGAAGGAGTTAGTATTGAGAATTATAATCGTGTCTTGAAGAACCAGACGACCAACATCATAATGTTTGACTTGCGTAACTTGTGGTATAATGGAACAGTTGCGTGGAACTTGACCGACCCGCTGTTGATCAACAGCACCAACTTGCGCAACAACGAAAGCATCTTCATCGCTATAGAAAATAATTATTCTCAAGGAAGCAAGCTTGCAGTGCTGAACGCTCGTGTTTCAAGCTTTGTCGACATGCTTACTGACTTGTTTGAAATAAGACCCTTAGAAATTCAGAGCTTGTCAACACTCTCTGAAGGCACAAATGCCATATCGGAAATAGTCGTAAAAAACAACCTGAACAGCACTCAATCGTTTACTTGGAGGTACGAGTCGGGACAGCAGAATATTACTTCTAACTTGACGAACCTGACTGGCAATCAACTGTTCGTCTTCATCGCATCGAACTACACGACGAGCGGCGTATTCAAGACACTTGGGATCATAAATTCTTCTTCGTACTACGATAATGAGACGGGAGTGGTTGTCTCATGAAACGCCACAAACCGCTTCCGTTGATCGCGGCCTTCATGGCCTTCTTGATCGTCTCGCTTCCCGTCACGTTCGCATCAGAACTCAACCTCGTTTATGATGCGAATGGAAACCTTGTAACAGGGGACGGGATGTATCGGGAATACAACAGTCTCAATCAGCTCGTTCGTGTCCGAAATACGTCAGCAAGTGGGCCAATTCTGGAAGAGTTCACTCACGACTTGCTTGAAGAGCGTATCGCAATCAAGAAAGTATACAACACCAACGGTTCCTTGAAAGAAACCGTGCATTATTTCTCTAAAGAATTCATACGAGTCATAAACGACACAGGAACCTACGATTTCACCTACGTTTATCACGAAGGACAACTCGTCGCTCAATTAAATCCTGATGGCTCAAAGATTTTCATTCATTCTGATCACGAAGGAAGTAGCACAGTCGTTACGAATGCATCGGGTGCTGTGATAGAAAATACGACTTACTCACCATTCGGAGAAGTCCTAACAGGCGGAGCCACGACCCGCTTTGGCTACGAAGCCAAAGAACACGACACGTTAGTAGGCGATACAGACTTCAACTTCAGGAAGTATAATCCAAGCTGGGGATTATTCCTACAACCCGACACTATAATACAAAACATCTACGACCCACAAAGCCTGAATCGGTATATGTTCGAAAGAGGAAACCCATACAAGTACACAGATGAAGATGGGCATATTATCAATCCAATTCTTCTTGGAGCATTAGTTGGCGGACTTGTTGGGGCGGGACTCGAGATGGGAATCCAGCTCGCGGTCACAGGAAAGGTCTATTCTTGGGAGAATGTGGGGAAAGCCGCCATAGAGGGCGCGGTATTCGGAGCAGTGGGTAAAGTTTCAGCCAGGGCTCTAGCTACTGCCGTAACCCTCGTAGATTATGTGAATACTGCGCTTGGGTCACGCAGGTCTTACCAGGAAGCTAGTCGTTACGCGGAAAGTCATCCGTCCGAACAGCCTCGTTGTCCAACCTGCGAAAAGAGAAAAGTTTATGACCAAGAAGGCAATGTTATGGGAGAGTATTGGATTAATACAGGAAAGCAAAGTAGCGTTCCAGCGAGTGTCCGCTCAGGGTCGTTCACGTCCTCTGCAGGAGTCACAGGGCCGTCCGCTACTGGTGGGTTGGGTCAGCAAGGCAGTGGCCAAACGGCATCTGGCGGTCGTGCGCGGCCAGCAGCGATTCCTCCAACTTCCTCGTGGGGTAACGGTGGCTGGAGCACAGGTGACGCGGGGTGCGTAAGAAATTGTGGCGGCCGTCCAAGAAGTGCCGCCTGAAGAGGTTAAGTGATGAAAATTAGCAAATACACACTTTACTACCGGTGCTTTTGGATAGGGGCCAATGTGGCTGCATTGATCCTTTATTTCATAATCATTCTACACTATGATATCAAGAATACTTTAGCGAGAATAATCTTGCTCGTAGTACCGCTTATATCTGCTAATGTACGATTTTATATGTATTTATCGGGTCGGATAACTGTTGAGCGACAGAAAAGGGAATATATTACTTCATATAAAGAGCTTATAACTGATACACTGATTTTTCTTAGTGTTGCAACGCTCATTGGCTTTATTCTATACTCTTTTTTTGGCGGTGTTGAAACTCTGCTCGTGTCACAAAGCAGTTAGTTGGTACATTAATGGACTGGAACCAGCAAGCCCCTTTAGGAAAATGAAGCAATGAGTGTGTCTCCCGGAAGCGTTTCAGCCCAACTTTGACACTTCTTCACTATTTTGATTGGAAAATAGAGTTTGATAGTTGCGTCTAAACTCTTCTTCGAGTGATTTTTGGCCAAAAGTTATTGATTTTCTCTAAAAAGTAGACATTTTAAACTTCTTTTTGATATCACTGCCAGACTTTTCATGTCAAAAAAGGCCAAAACCGCCAAAGCCAAGACCAAGAGTTCCTAGATAATCGTTAAGTATATAAAGAAAAATGAGTTGGATATGAAAATGCAAAAAAGGTCGGTTATTGAGAGAAATTACTTGATGATACCTATCAGTGTAGTCTTTCTAATTGAATACTTGCTATTCTGGGGTAAGCTTCCAATTCGGTCCATTTGGTTGAAGATACTAATTCCTATATTGGCGCTTGCTTTTGGAAATCTTTGGTATTTTCTTAATGAATTGACAGACTCATTCTTCTTGAAAAAGATTAATCAAAAATTCAAAGACAGTGATGTTTTAGTGACGGGGGGAGCAGCAAGAAATCTGAAAATAAAATGTGTTGTTGCAGATTTCTTCTTTGCGTTAGGTATCTATCTTGTACTCCTTTACATCTTAAGATTTAGGTAATATAAATAGCTGATTAACTAAAGAAAGTGTACAATGCTGATGAATCTATGCTTAAAGTATTTTCATTATTTTCAGAATAAATTCTCTTGCATTTTTGAAAATCTCGGCCACTCTTGCCTCTGTATATGTTTTTATTGCTGAGTACCTTGCTGCATGGCTTTCAATTCTAGCATCTTCAAAATATTTTATGTATTCGTCTTCAAATATCTTGTGGGCTTGATTCAAAAGCTCTAAATCTTCTTTTTCAATCTCATCTGGTACGAATAAATGACCTAGTGCTATCTGGGCGGCAAAATGGTCTTTTACTTCATAGCCTTTGGAAAGGATGGCTGCTTTTGCAGAATAAAGCATTGAATAATAGGATATTGTAATTGCCCAATAATTCCAATGAATCTTTGGAGGCAAGTCTTTATTTGGCTTAATGTTTTTATGATATTCGGCTATAGCGAGGCTGTTCTCTGCTTTATCAAGAAAAAGCTTAATCTTATATGTTTGTGAGGACTTAACAATTCTATCATCTTTAATGTATTCATTGAATTTACGCTGGTATTCCTTCTTGTCAAATTGCATCAAGCACCACTTCCCAAAATCTTTTAGGGTTATTAAGCACTACATGGCTCTTTAAAGCCTGTTTGCCCACGTTCTCCTCTTTGTCTCTTAGCATAAGAATAAATTCCTTTTCTTTAAAAAACATCGGGTTTATTTCCTTATCAAATAAAGTCTCATGTTTTGAGAAGGATATTGACTTTTCTCCTTTTTTGTTTATGATAATCATGTCAATGTCGCTTCTTTTGGTCTCGGTTCCTTTTGCGTAACTTCCGAATAAAAGCACTATATCTTTTGTGTCTAAATCTTTTTCAATAATCTTAATCAATGGTTTGTTTTTGATGAACTCCTCTTTTTCCTGCTCTGATGATATAGTGAGGTATGAATGTATTGTTTGGCTCTTAAGATTTAATTTTAGAGTCTTAGCTTTTCCCACCTTCTTGATGATAAGAAGCCCAGTCATTTCCTGGATCGTCCTGTAAAATGAAGCATAAGGTATCCTCAGGGTTCTGCTTAATTCATGCATGGTAAACTCTTGATCAATATGTTTTCCCAGATAATTTATGATTTTTAGGCTATTATCCATATTTGAATAATATCATTCATATTTGATATATAAACCTTTCGCTTTATGGAATTACAGATTTAGGCCGGGTTCTTAGTTGTATAATGGTGCTGTTAGTTATTTCACTGCCCGTCTGTTTTGCGTCTGAACTCAACCTCGTGTATGATGCGAATGGTAATCTTGTGACTGGTGATGGCTTGTTTCGTGAGTACGATGGCTTGAATCAGTTGGTGCGTGTGAGAAATGGCAGCACGAGTACATCGCCTTTGCTTGAAGAGTTTGTGCACCATCCAATAGAAGAACGCATTCTGCTCAAGAAAGTCTACAACGCTAATGATGGATCATTAAAAGAAAAAGTCATTTACGTCAGTAAGACATTTGTTAAAGTTGTCAACTCTTCAGGTACGTTTGATTTCACTTACGTCTACCACGAAGGACAACTCGTAGCGCAACAAAACCCAGACGGTTCTAAAATATTTATTCACGTAGACCATTTGGGCTCATCAAGCGTCGTAACCAATGGCACAGGCACCGTTATCGAAAACACTTCATACGAACCATTCGGAGAAGTCCTCACCGGAGGCACGCGCGCGCGCTTTGGTTACGAAGCTAAAGAACACGACACCACTGTAGGAGACACAGACTTCAACTTCAGAAAGTATAATCCAAGCTGGGGATTATTCCTACAACCAGACACTTTATTACCAAATGTGTACAACCCGCAGCAATTAAATCGGTACAGTTTTGAACTCAATAATCCTCAGAAAAATACTGATCCAACTGGTCACTGTCCTATATGTCTAATTGCGGGTGCTGCA
This sequence comes from Candidatus Woesearchaeota archaeon, assembly GCA_016219765.1. Lineage (GTDB taxonomy): Archaea > Nanobdellota > Nanobdellia > Woesearchaeales > UBA11576 > JACQX01. The sequence goes on along the minus strand of JACRKM010000030.1, from coordinate 344 downwards.
TTTGTTATTGGAAGTGTTTACTATCTGGCTACGCACGAAGGTTCAGGGTGGAGCAATGTCGCTCATGCATATGCGGCGGGAGGAATAGCTGCGGGTGCCGTTCTCGGGTCATACGCATTTGTAACAGGGGTCGGGACCGCGGCAGGAACCGCTCCTGCAAGTAGTGGTGCAGACGCAGTTTTAACTGCAGGAGGAAATTTCCTTGTTGGTGCTGGAGCCGAAGTTGCAACTGAAGTTAATGAGAATGAAGATTTTGATTCTACAGACGTACTAATCGCAGGAGTTACAAACGTTCCTACATACAGGATGGGTATGAAGCCGGGAACTTATATGGGCAACAGACT
>JACRKM010000029.1 GCA_016219765.1 Candidatus Woesearchaeota archaeon | reverse complement strand
TTCAATATGTGAAAAAATCGAATCGGATGTTTACCGGTTCACTTGTTTGAGGAGCATCGCAAGCAAAGCGTAAGAGGCACCAAGTGAAAGGAACTACAAATTGGACTGCGGAGGGAGCGTGTACAAGATCTTTCCTGCACCGCCCGACATCCTCAAAATAATTCCGTATGATATGATTATAACGCGGGTGACCGTAGCGTAGCGAAGGTCGCCCGATCTTGCCAGCGTAGATGTGGTCACTATCGTTTCCACACCTCTCTGAGGTTTACGCTGCGGGATGTCAGATGTTCCAGAATGTAACACCATAAATTCCCACCAACAAAACAGCCCATGGTAAAAAAAAGAGGAAGAGCGCTAGCAAAGTTACTTTGCAACCGCCGAGCACAGATCACGGTATTCATAATCATAGGAATCATCCTCCTGTTTTCATCCGCACTCATATTTTACATCAGGAGCCAAATCGTTTTAGCGGGAGTCGAAGCAACGTTTCGCCCAAAGATCGAAGAAGTGCCGCTGGAAGCACAGCCAATCAAGATTTTTGTAGAGGACTGCATGGCAAAGACCGTAAAACAGGCATTGAAACAACTCTCTTTACGCGGAGGATACATAGATCCATGGGACGCCGAACTCTCTGGAAAAGCGATGATTGTTGGAATTGAGCCGACAGAATCGGACATGATCACGTTTTTCCCCGGAGGAAACCTCACTGTCCCTTACTGGCTGTATCACGCCTCGTCCAATGACTGCAAGAAGAATTGCAAGGCAGGATCAAACAGGCCGGCGCTGTATAAGACTGCCGGTGACAATTCAATCGAATCGCAGATCGACAAGTTTGTTAACAGGCATCTTGCCACGTGCCTTGGAGGCTTTTCGCAATTTAAGGAACAAGGCTTCACCTTCCAAATCCTTGGTGAGCCAAAAACAGACGCGCACGTGACTGATAAGGATGTGGCGGTGCTCGTAACATACCCTCTCAGCGTCGGTCGTGCAGGAAGGGTTACGGATGTGCAAAAATATTTCACAAGCGTTCCTGTAAAGCTGAAACAGGTCTACGAACTAGCATCTGAGATTGTTAACATCGAGGCAGAAAACGCGGTATTTGAAACACACACGATGAACCTTATCAGCATGTACTCGTGGCCTTCGTCACCAAGCAAACTTCCTCCTATATCCGACACTCGTTTCGATCCTGGCGATTACATGTTCTGGACACGCAGCGATACTCAACGCAAGATGGAGTCTCTTGTTCTGCCCGGAGGCATTGGGCAGCTCAAGGTTGATCGGACAAACAATTTCTATAGAAATATCTGGTTCACGCAGGATAAGACTGGCAAGTACATCGAAGATCCTTTAAAGACTTCACTGACTGACAAGATGATCCTTCAGCCAAACATCAGCAGTGACTTCTCCAGCCTGAATGCAAAATTCACGTACCTTGATTGGTGGCCGATCTATCTGCAGCTTAATGGGGGGCAAGAGGTCGTCGGCCCTGATCGGCTGCAAGGAGCAAAAATCCTGGCAATCCTCGGCATCAATACGTACAGGATCTGGTACGACATTTCATACCCGGTGATGACCACCATCGAAGATCCAAGCGCATTCAATGGAGAAGGACTGCAATTCAACTTCGCCTTCGAAGTGAACATCCGCGATAATGCGCCGCTAAACAAGACCTGGGCGCGTTTCAGTACGATCACGATTCCGCAAGGAACGCAGGTGTGCAATGCAGAACTGCGAAATGGTGGACCGCACACAATCAAAACCATTGATGCAATCACAAAAGAGCCGGTGTACGGGGCGCGGGTTGAATTCATTGCTGCGGGCCAGGCTTGTTTCATCGGGATCACCGCAGAAGTGCTTCTCAATGAGTCCGCAGTCGTCGAGAAATTCCCTGTCGGTCTTGGCCAGCTCCAAATCACGAAGCGAGGCTACCAGCCATTTACGAAAGGATTCGCTTCTGCGAGAAACAAATCCAAGGAATTCACGATCGAACTCTTCCCGACAAAGCGCATCAATGCAACGATATTTGTCAAAGGGCTTAATTTCGATCAAGGACAATACCTGCTGCCCGTAGCAGCGCCATACAGTCCTGTCTCTCCGAAAGAAAAAGCAATCATCATGCTCAAACGCATCACCAATGATTCCATGAGCGGGTTTAGCGCTTACGTGGTCATTACAGGAGTCAATACGACCGAGATCGAGCTCATTCCAGGAACCTATGAAGTGCAGGGAATGATGGTCAAGGAAGACAAGAACAACCCAACGCGCGTGCCTGCAGAAGATATCAAGATCGAAGTGCCGTTCGGGAAAGACCAGGAAATCCACTTTGATGAACAAAAGTACGACGCATTCCCCAGCGGCGGAGTTGTCTTCAATGAAGAGACAGGCTACATCGAGATACCTGCAGACCAGTTGTACGGAAGCAAGAAAGTAGTCTTCTTTGTTTTAAGATTCCCGCCACCGATAACGCATTCAGAGTCACTGAAGAAGGCGCCCGGCCTGGAGCAGGTCGGTCAAGTGCAAAAATTCTCCACCCTTTACAGAACAGAGCTGCTTCCACAGTGGATCGTCACCTGAAGATATTACATGAAGATAGATACAACATGAAGGTTAAACAAACATGAAGCTTAAACAGCCACGATACGAGAAATCGAAGCATGTCAATAAGGCACTATTCATGCTCTTCTTGATACTCACGCTTCCGCTCTACTCTTCGCTGGTAATTGCTTCAACGATCCAGCAGCCCCTCAGTGTGTACGGCTCGAAGCAAGTCAGTGGATTCATGACACGCACGGATACGATCACGATCAATGCAACAGTTTTCTCTCCTGAAGATCCTCAACTCGGGCCAGGACAGCTCAAGATAGTAGAAGATCCAACACGGACATTTGATTGCAAGCTTGAGGATCCAGCAACTAGCCGTTCACTGTGCACATTTACACGACCACAGCTGACGCTTCCTCCGGGATACGGTGTTGTGAAGTTCACGCTGCAGCTTTTCAGCGATGCTGAAACGCCGATAACGACGCCGGTTCCAGGATCTGTCTACGTTGATGAACTTCCGCCAAAAGTTGCCGGCCTCTCCTACACCCCGCTGCCAGGAGGAATCGTAACGACAACGTACACAATAAAAGACGAGGCGTGCAGTTCAGCAGTGTGCAGCGGCGTGTGTTCCGGGTTACAATCAATCAGATTCAGTGTTTCAGGAATCACCGTGGGAGAAGAAAAAGAAATGCCGTCTGGCTGCGAAGCGACAAAGACAATCAATCTTACCATACCGGTTGTTGGTGTTGAGAAAAAGCAAATCTGTGTGGAAGCAAAGGACAGACTTGACAATGTTGGACAACAGTGCCAGCAAGTAACAATCGATACAAAACCTCCCGAAGTAAAAGGCCTCACACTAGTCAATCAAAATGGCAAGCCCATCAGCTTTACAAATGGTTTGCCGATCTCCCCTGCGCAGCTTATCGTGAATTTCAGCGAAGATTCGGCTGCCAATGCTGAGGCTTTTGCAGATACTGTCTACTTTGATCTCTCTTCTATCAATGCCCAGCCAACATTTGCGGAAGCTTACAAACATTACGGCGGCAAACAGAAAGTTAAATGCGCGGGCCCATTTGGAACCGACAAAAAAACCTACACGTGCAATGTTGGAGGGTTGATTGTGCTGCTGACAGGACCAACAACTATCAGCGTGGGCATCGAAGCAAAGGACGACTTCAACAATCTCCTTACAACGACAAGAACACTCAGCATCCTGTACGAAAAAAATCCGCCGGTACCTGCGAAATTCTACACGGATTTTGCCGATGACAAAGGGCGATACTGGGTAAGGCCGACACTCAATGATGTGAAGCTCGACGTTACAGAAGGCGGGTCTGGAATGGCAAATGCGCAGGTATTTGCAGATTTTTCAGAATTTGGCATCCAGGATGTCGTATCAGGATCAGGCTCTTCAACAGTGCTTGTTCCTAATGAATGCAAGAGCGGCTGGACATGTGTGTGGAAAGCCATCAGGACCGACAAACCCACGCACACAAAATTAAACGTCCGCATCGTCGAGCCTACGCAGGATGACGCCGGAAATCACTTGACAGAACCATTCGTTGGTGTATTTTTCGTCGACGGGAAACCGCCAGAAGTTTCAAAAGAGCTTTCAGCATTGACGAACTTGACTGCTATCGGTGAGAAGCATGACCCGCTGCCGATTATGTCAACAGGCGACTCTGTTGAGGTGCATGTGTTTGTCGCAGAACAATCCCAGCTCAAGAAAGCAGTCGCTAACTTCACCGCGCTCATCGACGATTCAAGCGCCGCAGCGGTCGAAGGTGACTGCACTGAAAATCAAGTCATTGCTGATACAAAAAATCGCATTTACGAATGCGTCTTCAAGCCGAAAGCGCCAGTCATTCCTGGATACAGCGGGCCATTGTCAGGAAAGGACAACCTGCGCATCAACTTCCAATTCACCGACCTGATGGGCTTTGTTGGTAATTACACGTACCCGGAGAAAGGACAAAAGGGACTCGAGGTACTCGCTGTTGAAAACCAAAGCATTCGAACATGGAAGTACCGCCTGATAGATTTCTCTCCGAGCATCGGGCTCGACCGACTCATTTGGTCGCTCAATCCGCAGCGCATCTATGAGCACTTCAAGTTGGAAGCAGTAGGCGGAAGAAACCCGAAAGTGCTCTCACTGCAGCTTAATCCGCAGGATTGCAAGAATCTCGAATTTGTGAATGTAGACCCTGCGACAAACAAGTACGCTGTAACATTGTTCGACTTCCCAAATTACGCAAGCCAGCCTGCACAGGAAACGCTTGAAGATATTGCTGTTATCGAAATGAATCCTGCAAGCACACCAGAAGTCTATACCGAATCAAAAGGAGTCAAAAAGGCAGTGAATGAAATTTGGATTAACTGCACCATCAGAGTTACGTCGATCGTGAAAACGTATAAGAAAGGACAAGAGAAAGCGATCACGCAGCCAGATCTTGTCAATGCATCATTCAGGATTCCTGTCTTCAACAACCCGCTCGGCAGCAACATCGGCAACATGAAAGCTCGTGTCGCTGAGCTGCAGGACGACATAGATAGATGGGACTGGCTCGTCACCATCCGCAAGATCTTTGAGATTGCAAAAGCGATCTGCAGCATGCTTGCGACAATCATCCAGCTCAACGCCATCTTCGGCGGGATCAGGGACTTTTTTGCAGGAACTTGTGACACGCCTGCTGGAGCCGCTGCAGGTCAGTGCGATGTCTCATCGACGATCGGAAGGTACAGCGTGACGCAAGACAACTTTGCGGTGGAACTCATGTATCGTCTCCATGAATTCTGCCAACTTTTTATCGCGTGCAGGGTCACCTCAGCGCCGCGCCCGGGGTGCACGACAACTTGGTGTAACATCCAAAAGACATGGAACCGCGTGAACGGGTGGTGGGCTGATGTAAATAATAAGGTCACGAATCCAGAACTTGCCGGCGCGAGGCTGTTCAACCAACAAGATTTTGACCCGCAAAAGAGCATCGTCACAAGCGTAATGAGCGCGTGTTTGCCTGGAATAATTCTAAATTTGGATAAGTACTTGCAGATTCAATGCAAACGCCTCCTGTGCTACAAGATTGACGTTCCCAGCGGGCGACCGCTTTGGCGGTGTGATAAGGAATATGACTTTTTGATGTGCCAGTACTTCACCGGCCAAGTCATGAATATCCTGCCGCTGTTTCAATACCTCGATCAATTAAGCAACATCCTTGCCGATATCGGGCGCCAACCACTCCAGCTCGTCGGCTGGGTGTTTGACAAGGCGTGTGATCTTGTGTTTTGCCAGGAGCCGCACACCATCGGTTGCGGTGCGTGCCGTTTCCTTGAGTGGGGCACTGCACTCACAAACATTATTGCAGACATCGTTGAAGGCGGCATTGGAGATCGTTTCAAAGCAGCAACAAAGGACATATGCAAAGAGGCTCTCAGCGATAATCCAAGCTATGAAAACATCGGATTGCCGGGAGCTCCACAGCCGGCTAAATGAAGTTACCACGAATACTACTATGAAAACGCACAAAGGAAAAAAATCTTGTATCCTTATTGTTCTTGTTGTTTTGCTTGTAGTTTTGTTTTCAACCAGCGGATCAGCAGTCATTCAAAAGTACGTCGACAAGGCAGAGCCATCCTTGGTTTACTACATAGATTTGGATACTGGAAGAATTTTCGATGAGTTTGGTGGTTACGTGGAACAAGGAACCTTGACCGGAAATGACAATAATGGACTGCTCTACTCTGGTAAGAAAGATAAGTATGAACCTGCAGGCAAATACGATCCGTCAGCAGAAGTACCGGAAGAAGTTAAGTCCAAAGCAGAAGCCATGTCTAGCTCCGCGCTTGATCAGCCATCTGGTGATCAGCTAGTTCCAAAACCGCAGTCGCCTGCGGAGATGACAGAGACGTCAAAAGCACCAACTCAGCCACCTGAAAAGCCTGTCGGCCCAAAGAAAACACATAATGACCAAACCGGCTCAGACATTTATGAGACAGATGGAGTAAACTACGAAGTCGCCAGTGATGGGACTGTGTGGGAACTCTCTCCGAGCGGCACAAGAAAAATATCACCTTATTCAAAAGCGCAAGTGGAGGAGGCATCAAGGAACCTGGCGAAATCAGAAAAGGCCAAGGAAGAAGCAAAAAAGAAAGCCGGCGAGGCAAAAGACAACAAGGCAGCGGCAGTGACTGGCGGAGATGACGAAAAAGATTCTCCCTCACGCCCGGCATTCAGTAAGGTGACAACTGAAGGATTCCTCAAACGCGTCCAGCTAAGCGGCGGATGGGCGAGCGCGTTCTTCAAACCAGGTTCACAACAAGCATTCTGGAGATCGATCGGTCGCTGGTCCGGCGTGCACGAACCAGCGTGGCCGGGGTTTGTTGATTTCATGCAGAGCTGGAGTCCGACAAATCTTGCGAATTCAATCTTCTGCGAGAATCGCCTCGGCGATGACACAGGCCAGAGAATCGGCATGTCGAATTCTGGGCTGAGCTGGATCTCGGCTGAAGGAGTAAAAATACGGGTCAATCCGTGCCCTGCAGGGCTTGCAGGAAAAACTCCATCATCAAATATCAGCTGCAGCCCTTACTGGCTCTACCGCATCTCAGGCGAAGCCGTTCCAACAGAAGTCCGGCTCTACTTCAATGTCAAATTACTGCCCGGCAATGTAGACATGTATGATGGGTTCACGATCAAAGCAGAGAAAGGAAGTGCAAAATGGTCGTTATCCGGAACAAACATGTTCGTCTTCAACTCAACAAAAGAATACACGCAGGTGTGCATTGACTTTGACGACAGCACGTTCACAGAAGTGCAGACCGTTTTCCTTGCTCTCGATAATGACGACGACCCTCTCTGCAATGATATAACCATGACGCCGCAGAATCCTGAACAAGTCTTCACGACGGGACCTGGCGGCACTATCCTTCCACCTCCATCGACGGGTGGCGGAGGCGGTGCTGGCGGCCAGTCTCAGATACCGCCAGGCCCATCAAAGAAGCTATGAGGTCTTATGGCAAAGAAAGACTCTTCAGCAACGTTCTTCAAAGAGCAGTTCAGCATAGCACAAGATTCATTCAAGAAATTAGACCGCCGCTTCTGGTGGATCCTGCTTTTTGAATTTCTCGTGATTGTGGTGATGATTTTAGCGTATCAGGGGTGGTTATTGTCTGCGTCAACGCTCAACAGCAACATGGACAGGCTTTTCGCAAATGTCAAGGCTTCAGGAACGACAAGCGCCGTCACCGATCCATCATCGCTGGATATGCAGTTGGTTGCAAACAATCTTGTAAAACTCCAGGGGCAGGATAAGATAGCGCAGTCAATCTTGTACCGGTTACTTGCATACGCAGCAGCAGCGGTTCTTGCCGGCGGCGCAGTTATAGTACTGCTGAAATCACTCATTTACTGCAAAAGTTTTCATAAGAAGTGGACGCTGCGCCTTTATGGAAAATTCTGCCTCATGACCCTCATCTGGGCACCGCTTGCATACATAATCTTCATCATTCTACAGCGGCCAGTGTTTATTTTCCTTGCAGAAAAACTTTTGACGAGCCGTGCAGCGCAGGCATGGTTCATCTTTGACCTTTCGCTAATATTGCTATTCCTGTTTTTCATCACGGTTGGATTATTTGGAGCGTTGCTCTCTCAGGAAAAAATATGGCCAGCACTCAAGCTATATTGGAAAAAGCTCCTTTCACGGTTCTGGCTCGGCCTGCCCGCGGTTTTTATCGCGCTCGCTGTATTTATGATAATCAACTTGGTGCTCTTCATCTTCCGCTGGTTTCCCGGCAAGTACACGTTTGTTGTTCTGGCTACAATTCCGATCTCATTATACTTTGTTTGGACACGATTGTATTTTGCAAGAGTGGTTTCTGACATTTTAGAAATAAAAGAACAAGCAACCGCAACAAAAGCAACGAAAAAACAAACAAGAGCAGGCACAGGCAAGAAAAAACGAATAAAACAAAACGACTAAAACAAGATTGCAGAAGAAAACATGATTAATTATCGTTCATTTAGCCATCGGGGTGGAAAAAGAGGCCAGATAACTGTCTTCATTATAATTGGAATTATCATCCTCTTGTCTACGAGTGTGTTCCTGTACATTCGCCAGGCTGGAGTAGAAGCTCCAAAGATTTTCCAGCCAAAGACTGCCCCTGTCGAGAAATTCATCGAATTATGCCTGGAACGCACTGCGCGCGAAGCGCTTGACATCATCGGGGCGCAAGGAGGATACCTGGTGCTCCCCCCCTCGATCGTGTACAACCCGGCACGATATGTGAACGCCATCCCGGGACTCGGCGGCGCTGATTCACCAAAGATCCCTTACTGGTATTATGAGGGAAAGTCTCAATATCCAAGCGACAAGTACATCGCGCGCGAGACCGAACTTTATATTCAAGACAACATCAATACATGCCTGGATGATTTTCGCGCATTCGGAGATGAATTCGTCATCACACCAAGAAGCAACCTAACTGCAAAAGTGCTCTTGAATGAGCAGGACACTGTCGCGAGCATTGACTACAAACTCGACATTCAGCCAAAAGGAAAAGAGGAAGTCACGCGAAAAGACAAGTTCATCGTCGTCATGGATGCCAAAATGAAGAAAATGTGGCGTTTGGCTGGAGAGATCCTGCAGAAAGAAAACGAGGAATTGAGCTTTGAGAAGATGACACTCAACTTCATGGCATCGCACCCTCCTGAAGAAATTCCATTCAGCGGAGCGACGTTCCACTGCGGAAGACTTCAATGGAATCTTCTTAATATAAAGCAAAAACTCGAGCGAGACCTGCCAAACGTCGTCGGCGCAGTACGATTTAGAAACACTTTTCATCCTCCATTCCTCGCTAAAGATGAGGAATATGAAAAATACAGAGGCTATCTTGCAGGAGATGTGCTGCCAGGAACACCGCCACCAGATGATTCATACGAATACTTCCAATACTACTTTCCTATCGCAGGAGAAAACAAGTATACTGATATCGCAGCGGGTGCGCAGTTCAAGAAAGAATGGGGAATCCGCATCAAAGCAACACCCAGCGATGGTGCGCAGATGCAGTCAGGTGTAGCAGACCTGCGCTCCAAATTACTGACATTCTTATGCTTCAACCAGTACCAGTTCGTATATGACGTGAATTATCCCGTCGTGATCTCACTGCGGGATCCCAAAGCATTCAATGGCCAGGGATTGGTGTTCAGGTATACACTGCCGGTAAATATCTTCCACAACCGCGGGCACAGGGACATAGTGGCTCCTGTTTATTTCGAACCAACAGACACTGCCAACGATTTTTGCACCCTTGCAAGCGGCCCTGCACGAACCATCATCGTGCGTGACAAAGTTTTCCGAAATGAACTTTCTGGAGTGAATCTGGAATTAAGATGCTTTTCAGAGAACTGCAAATTAGGCACGACAAAAACCAACAACCGCCACCTCCAGTGGGCCGGGCAGATGCCAGAAGGATGCACTGGAGCGTTCATCCATGCAAACAAATCAGGATACCTTGAGACGCAGGCGCAGATATATGCTGAAGACCCATTTGATATGGAAATGTACCCAACGGTTCCTGTGACGTACAGCGTACGAAGACACCAGGAGAACAGCCCAAATGTTGCACGCTTCCTTGAACCGGACGAGTACGCCATTATCAACGTCAACCTGAAAGATCCACAAGTGTCGATCTTCACCAAGTTTGGCGCCGATGAGAACTTCAACAACACCAAGACATTCGAGCTTGTGCGGGCTGACAAGCTCACCTACGACGTGAGCGTCATGCTGCTTAAGACCGTCGGAGAAAATGACATGCTCATCGGAGGCTGGATTGGCAGCTGGACAGTGGATGCAGCGGACCTCGAAGACGCAAAGGAGGTGCGATTCCATGTAATGCAGAAATATCCCCTCCCTGAAACCACCGAAGTTTTGCTTGAAACATACAACCTCATTACGAACACCACAGCATACCCTGATGTGAAGCCAGAGATTATCAGGATTGATACAGGGGCAGAGGAGGAAGCAGGGTTTTTCAGTTAGGTTCAGTGTTTGGCCATGATTATTTGGCAATGATTAATATGAATTATCATGATTAGTATAAATTATAATGTGAGTTTATGAATTATAATATGAATTTTATTGAGAAAGTATCATGAAAAAGCGCCATCAGCAAACCTGGCAAATCATTGCACTTTTCAGTGCATGGTTGATCGTCCTATGGAATGTCGATACAGCTTTGGCTTTGCAACTGCAGTTCAATCCAACGGCAGACGTAGAAGTTGGCATCCAAAATGCAACGATCAAGTGGGCCTCTGACCAGAATGCAACAGGAAGGGTCAATTACGCGCCTGAACAGCCGCTTGCATCAAACAAAGTAGACAACACGCCCAGCACGAATCACACATTATTACTTTTAAGCCTCACAGCAAACAGAAAATACCTTTTTGAAATCATTTCAAATAATGGAACGCAGACTGTAAGGCTGCCTGCTGACCAGTTGCAGTTCTTCGAGTTCAAGACACTGCCTGCTCCAGACACCACCCCGCCCGGGCCTGTCGCAGCGCTCTCGATCAGCGACCTGAAAGCACGCGAAGCAACGCTCACGTGGGACAAGAACCCAACAGACACCGACGTCGCCGGATACGACATCTACAAGGATGAAGAACCCGTCAAAGTCAACCACACCGAAAAGAAATACACGGCAATAGGACTCAAGGGATCGACAAAATATACATTCAAAGTCAGGGCAGCAGACGCAGCAGGAAATCAGGGGCCATTCACGCCTATAGAAGTCACGACTAAGATCGACACCGAACGGCAGATTACAATCACCGACGTTAACGCTGACGCCATAGGGACAAACACACTCATTAACTGGAAGACAAACTTCCCATCACACTCGCGCGTTGAGTACGCAAAATCCGGGCTCCTTCTTGAGAACAAGCAGGAAAATCCAACTCTTGTCAAGGATCACAACGTCACTGTCGGCAATCTTGAAAAGAACCAAAATTACACCTACCGGGTTATCTCCTGTGACGAATACGCAAATTGCCAAAACTCGAGTGAATTCACATTTGAAACAGTTGAAAGGGCAGAATTATTCCTCGATATAGACCAGTTCAAGTGCGGCGAGACAAAATCATTTCTGCACAACTCAAACCAACTCGATGTCAGCGGCAGAACGATCGCGAAAGCAGATGTCACTGCTGACGTGAACGGCGCACGTAAACGCTACAAGAGAACCGGCAACGATGGAGCTTTTGTCTTCAATGGAATCGACCTTGACGCCAACAATCCTCAAAACATCATAAAGGTCACGAGCGATGACCGCGTATCAAAAAAGATAGACTGCGAACGCACAATCAAACTCGATTACCTCGCGCCAGAGGTCCAACTCAGCAATATCACTCCATTCACGCAACAGTCTTCAGTAGAGCTTTCAGGAAACGCTGCTGACGACAGCGATATTCTCGTCAAAGTGTATCTCACATCCGGCTCAGATGCGCAGGGTCCTGAAAAAGTGGCCGGCCTCACAAACGAATCAATCTCTGCAACCGCCCTGAAGCTCAAGTGGGACAAAGTCTCTGACGAGGATTTAGACCTATACCTCATCTATCGTGACGATGTGACAGGAGGTCCAGTCGACTACGCAAAGGACACAACGTGGACTGATGACCAGATCTCTCCCGGAGCAGTCTACACGTACCGCGTCTCGGGAGTAGACCGTGCGGGAAACGAAGGAGAACGCTCTGACGGATTCCGTCTTCGAATACCCGGACCGGCAGGCGGAAGCTCAGAAGTGAGCAGTGCCGCTCTCAACAAAGTCCAACAAGACAAGCTCACTGGAAAAGCAGCGGCAAAACCCCGCACAGCAAAAAAAGACATTCCTACAAAAGCGCTGGTCGTCGACGAGAAGATTCCAGCAACAGGCGTCAACCAGTCAACTACATTCAAGTACTCAGTGCAGCCCCTGTATGAAGGCGTCAATAATATCAGAGCAGTATTCAGTGATGAAGCTGGAAACATCTTTGAGCATACATTCACTGTGCTGCGCGATTCAAAACCTCCCAAGATTATCTCGCCGACGTCTGCGCAGCTTGTGCAATACTATAGCCCAAGCTATGTTTCTGAAATCGAGATCGGCGGACAAGTTGACGATCCCAACGCGACCGTGTGGGTATTTGTGAATCCCGGCGGTCCAAATGCAACCGAGCCGCAGAAGAAAGTCAAGGTAGGGCCGAACGGCACTTTCAGCATCACTGTCAATCTTGAAAAAAAGATTGCAGGAACCGCCGCGGCAGGCGGAACACAAGCCACCGTCGGTGTAGGAAGCAGCGGAGTCTCCACAAGCGAATCACCCCCGTCGGCCGGAGGCCCTGTGCCTGGCTCACCCGGCGGACAGCAGGGAGCGTATGGTGGATTTGTAGCTTCCACATCATTTGAGAACCTGGTGCGCCTCGTTGCAGTAGACACTGCACAGCAAAAATCAGACCCTGTCGAAGGAAAAATCCTTCTCACAGCGTGCGGCGAAGGAAATGTCATTTACACAAAACTCGACATTCCTGGAAGCATCCTAAACACGCGCGAGATCATTCAGGGCCTTGCGAGCTTTGGCCTCAAATTTGAAAATAACTGGCAGGGAGCCGGCGTGTGCACTAACTGTCTGCAAAAAGTGCGCGTTGTCTCTCCACCGCTCTCGCAAAAGGAATCAAAACGCTACGATAACGACTGGATTCAGCTCCCCGCAACAGTAACTGCTAACGTCAACAACACTCAGGGGTTCATTCTTCTCAATATCAAGCAGCAGGATCCTCCTGGAAAAACAATGTACGAGAAGGAGAACTGGCTTTCTACGCATCGCAAGGACGAGTGCTGGCCGGGAAATACCCTTGGCTGCATCCATCTGCTGTTGATGATGGAACAGCCATACATCAATCCGCTGCCGATGACGCCGCCACCCGGAGGAGTTCCATCACTCGCGACGCCCGCCGTTACTGCACCGGGCATCCAGAAAAAATGCATCGACATAAAGATCATGATTGATGCGCGCCCTGACCCGTCAAAGATTCCTAAAGAATTCCTCAAAGCGATGATCACTGCGATCAATGAAACGATCAACTTCATCAATATGATTTACGGGCCGATCAAGACGATCACGCTCATCACAATAGGATTGTGTTTGCTGTCCTGGGTCGCGCAGTTCTTCGTCGCAGTCAATGCGCAATTCCAGTGTAAGTTTGCAGCTGTCTCAGGCGGGTCCGCGAGCGTTACAGACTTCATCAAAACGCTCCGGCAGCGCATAAACATTGAACGCGTCGCGAAATTTGGAGGATGCGATATCGAATTCGCGCCTCCCGAAGGGGCAAAAGAAGAAGAAAAACAAGGATACGAAGCGCTGCGTTCCGCATGCAATACGTGTGCCAGCGCACTCAGCACTAAGCAGGATGTGAAGTACGCGTTCCACTTTGTGTGTGATCGTGTCATGTGTCCTGCAGTCCCAACGCTGCAGTATTACATAAAACAGCATTACCGCTCCGGCGGGCGTCCAACGATGCTTGCAGATTATGATTGTCCGACGGGTGAGAATGATTACTGGGACAAAGAAACATCCTGCGTCTGCAAAGCCGGAGGAACCGCACCACAAACAAGTGCGGCAAGTACGACAAAAGCAACACCACCAGCTACGCCCTCTTCATCCAGTGTCCCTGCAGGGAAAGCAGTATTTGACGTAACATCGGAAAGCACAACACCAGAAAGCACAGCATTAGAAAGTAACGAAATCTCCAACGCCATATCAGAAAATAATGCGCCAATGACCGGCTATCAGGTAGCGGATGTACAGTCGGCAGTTGGAACAGCTAAGGAAACAAAATCAGCCGCAGGCTCAGCGTCAGGCAATCGTTGCACAAAAGGCCAACGCTGCCGCAACGGAAAATGTGAGGATGCAAAAAATTGTAATGACCTGCCATCCGCTCTCAACCGGCCGCCATGCAAGTGCGGCCGCGATCTCTGCAGAGACGGAAGCCAAACCTGCGTCGGCACTGGCAATACCGCACGTTGTTCGCAAACACGCAATACTGGAGTCCCTGGTTGTCAACAAAATGCTGTCGCGCGCGTTAAATGTTATTGTGGTGCCGGGCTCGTTGCGTGCGAAGCTGGCCAAACATGTTCAAATCCTCAAGGCGCGGCTCCTTCGTGCGGCGATACTGTAAAATCAAAGAGTTCAACAGCCGGTCTTGCGGTTCTATCATCGGATAGTGTAGATTCGTCAGGGGGTGTAGAGTTAGATAGTGTAGAAGTTGCACGGCAAGCAGAACCGCAATCATTTTCGGACGAAACATCTGCGGAAACATTCGCATCAACCAGCAATATAATCACCGGCTTTCAGGCTGCAGTGCCTGCGCCGGCAGCTCAACCGCCAACAGGAACCGCGGTTCCTTCGCCATCTAGTTCGACAGGAGGCACGCAAACGCTTGGGGCAACCGATAGGAGTTTCATGACCATCCAGCAAGTTCCGGCTTTTTACTACCAATTCCGAGAGTATGAAAAAAACAAGTACGATTACAAAACACCTGCGCGCATGCAAGAAGTGCAGTCTGACTGCGAGCTTGTAGAGATCGGGCGTGACCCGCTTGGAAAAATGTTCCGGGCATACGAAGGGCTGCCGCCAACAGGGCGATTTAGCGCCGATGAATCAAACCAGGAAACTCCTACAATAAATCTTGCAGAAAAATGCGGAAAACCCCACGCGCCCCAAGCAGCGTGCTGTCCGTTTGAGTACATGCGAGAGTGGGGGCTTGGAGCTATTTTCTTAAACGAGATGCGATTTTCGCATTGTCTGGCGAATCCGGATGATGACGAAAACTGCGGGTTTGGAACAGCAGTCGTGCGAGGCGTCACAGGCATATGTGATCCGCAATCAGGCGCGCTCAAAACATTTGTTGAACTGGATGGAATTCAGTATGCAGTCAACCAGCCAACACGGGACGCCTTTATGTTTAACTCAAATATCGTCTACTTTATAGAGTTAGATACGAGTGGAAGCGCATTAAAAGTCCTGCGGGGATATAATGGAAGAGCGGCAAGCCTGAGCACAGTCACGACGGGACAGACATTTGCAGAAGGCACCATTCCACGCGACGGAACCGTAGCATTCATCCCCATAGACATCAACCAAAATCTAGCGAACGATTTTCCCAGACGAGATAACTCGAATCTCAACAACGACAAAGACAGAGTTTCACAGCTCCAGCAGACTGACTGGTTCAATGATCTCTGCAATGCTATCAAAGCCAACGTCGTTGTGCCACGCGGCCAAGGAACACTGACTTGCGATCCGAAGCGTATGGAACTGTGGTGGCGCCAGATAGCTGGATTGATGGGCGATCCGGGAAGACAGTACATTGCGCGGCCCGCAGGCAGCATGATCCAATCGCTGATCACGTTATGCCTTACGGGAATCCTTTCATGGCTGACGAATTTCCGCAACATGCTCGGGCTGCTCATGCAATGCTTCCAGTCCATTCTCGTCACCGGCGACGGGAGTGCAGGACAATGTCAATCCATCATAAGTCAATACATTTGCGACATCATCTACGAGGCCATAAGCTGCTTCGTCCGACGGATGGGCGGGCCTGATGGCGCACAGATTGGAGAAGGCGGAATCGGCGGATTCTTTGGAGCGGTAAGCGCTGCAGGGCGGGAAGTCGACTCAGACGCGAAGTCGCGCTATGGGGACACCAACTTCTTCACTACGCAATTTACGACAGAAAAGCTCGTGCATGACGTGTGCGTATTTGCCTTCACAGGAGAATGGCCAACAGACTGGGGAGCGCTGCTCGAATCACAAGTAACGCTTCCGACAGCAAGCAGTGCCTGGGTCTTCCCTGCGACACGCAGGTGGCAATCCTACGATGCAACATCACTCCCAGGAGGGCTCGGAGTAGGGCAAGGCCAGGCAACATACGTGTATCGCATCGCGTATTCACTCAATGCGGGCGCAGACATCAACTTCCAACTCAAGCTTGTATGCTCTCAAAAAGATTGTCCAGAAGGGAAGGATGGAAAATGCGACTGTGCGCATGCACCGGCAGCAAGCTACATTGCTTCAGGCGTCACTCCATTTGCCGGAGATGTATACGAGCGCGTCATTCCAGTACATATCGACGACAGATCAGGCAATTGCCCTGTAAATGGATTCCTCAAACAAGGAAAGATCTGCAGCGAAGACATACTAGTGAAGGTCTCTGCACCGGTGCGGTTTGATAAAGCAGTGCTTTCTTGGACATTTGTCGGTGCTGGAAAGGGCGGTCAATCTGCAGTTCCAGGCGCAACAGCCATTGGTTCTGGCAATTATTACTCAAAGAATGTTGCTGATCCGAGTGCACTTAACGGGTTTTCGGAGGTAACTCTTCGAGAGCTTGGGGGGCCGCCGCTCGGATTGTGCGATTTTAATCTGGGCAAGTTATCATTCCTGTGCGGCATTGAACTCCCGTCGACAGGTGTCGCGCGCTTTGTCGGGCAGCCTCAATTGTTCCGAACAGATGCATACGTGCCTGGCGAATCAAAGATTGCATCGCTGCGCGTCGAAGTCCAGCAGCCAAAAGACGCATCCTCGTGCACAGTTGACTGCAATTATACAAAATACCTTGTGCTTAAGCAAGTTCTCAATGGACACGGCGGGCGGGTGTACCCTAAGGGCAGCAATCCACCGCTCGCTTACGAACGCCTCACAGAGAACAGGCTCAAAGAATTTGTCTTCTTTGATCGCAACGACCTCGCCGGGCACTCAAGCGTTTTTGGAGACTTTAAGATTACAGCTGACGACTTTGGTGTGACAACCGGCGGGATTGGAACTACTCCTGCTGGAACTCCCGCATCAAAAGAGTGCACTGCTGAATCTTTAGGAATCCATATAGTAGGCGCGCCTGATTGCGGAGCAGTGTCTGGCCAAGAAGCGCACATCGAAGTAACCGATGCTGTGAAGGACGGCAAGGAAAGCGCGGGCAAAGATGTCCCTGTCGAAAGTGCTTTCTGGTACAAATTTTCTGAACAGGTCGGAGTAAGCGGCCAGTTTACTCCGAAGGGCGAGTACCGGCAGTGTACTGCATCATCTGGAGCTGGTGGAGACGTACAAGTTGATTGTGGGGGAATGAAATTCTTTGTATCAAAAGCATACCTTGAAGACCCAAAAAAGACCCGGACAAAAGTAAACAAACTCAGAATCAATCTCAAACGAGAAACTGCCGGCACCACCAGCGGCTTCGCGTGCACTGATCAAGTCGAGAAATGGAAAGCATTCTTTGAGATCCGCGATGCACGGGACGAAGGCGGAATCTTTACAGTAGCAACAATGCCATCCATCGATCCGCAAACAGGAAAACCACAAACAGCGGTTATTGAATTCCCTGTTGTGTGCAAAGGAGGGCTGCCAAAAGGAGCCGCAGCGCGCACCATTCTTGATCTGGCGCCAGGCTCAGGCATCACTGCAGCAAAAGTAGGGCCGGACAACTCGCAACAAAATCCATCATTTGGCATGTGGAGCGAACCAGGAGCGCTCGCGCCAGGCGAAGAAATCCTTGTAAGTAATTTCAAGTGGGCCAACTCCCTCAAAAAAGAAGAAGGATTCAGCATCAACATTGAAACTGGAGCGACCGAAGCTCCCTTGTATATCGATCTGCGCCCGCTCGGCATCGAAGCAAGCGACCAATTCCAAGTCATTAAGAACCAAAAACCATTGCAGGCATACGTTGGGTGCGCCGCGCCATGTGTGCAAAAGACACCAGCAGATGGAATTCTTATTTTGCGATTGCGACGTGGAGATCCACAATTTAAATTCACAGGATTCAAACAGGGGGCGAAGGTCGACGATTACAGAACGTGCACTGCAACGAATCCGTGCGTCTTTACAAGAGAAAAACCTGCCGATAAGAAGGTGAAAGTTGCGTTCACGCCGGGCAACGACCCGATCACGGTTACGATAAGCAATTATGTTGAAAAAACAGACGGGTTTGACATCGACTACAAAACAACGCCGGACAAACTTCTGGATCCGGTCACGATCGCGTTCAACGTCAAAGACGTGTTTGGCACTGATCCGCTCAAAGGCGGCTTTGCTGAGATAGGAGTGGAAGAGATACCGCCTTGTGTGACTGGTGGGGCGACTGGGCAGGCGGTGCCGGCCGGTCCAAGTTCATTTTCATATCTGGGGTCAAACTATGAAGTTGGAGCGACTACAGGAAAAATTGTAGGCCCGGACGGGAAGGATGGTGAAAAAGTGCAGATGGCCCAGGCTGGAAGCGATAAGCGTTGGTTCAAATTGGATGGAACACTTGCTCCAAATGTCGTCATCCATCTTGACGCTGCAACAAATCCGCCCGATGTTGCAAACAAATATTGCAAGCTTGATGGCGAATCAAAACCAATCAAAGGCAGTTGCAAAGATACGTATGCCGATGCTTCAAAGATAACTGGAAGCCTCATTTCAATTACCGGATTAGCTGCCAGTGATGAATACGCGTGCTCACCTCCGTGCACTGGCGACGAGAAGTGTTATTCTGGCGTGTGCATCGGATCAAAGGACCTCCAGGGATTCAAGGCGCCGTTATTGTCAGGAAAGCTGCCAGAGGATCAAAACCGGTGCGAAGGAGTATCAACAACAGAAGTAGGTATCCAAACACGCGGATCTGCAGGAGAGACCATTAACATACGAAAACTCTCAAAGCCAGAACAATCTGCAAAAGAGAAAGGCATAAAAGACATAGGCGCTGCATGCATCACGCTCAACTCCGCGCAACTGTCACTAAATGGAATAACTGTGAACGATGCGGGCGCCACAGGAAAATTATCTGAAGGAAGAACGATCAAGATCTGCAATTATCGCCCTGACAAGGATGGTTTCCTCGTCGATATGACGTATGATTACTATCCCATGCCGGGATCCGATCCCAACCAGGCAATCTTCCTTAACATGAATTTGCTAACCTCTGGCTGGGATGCAAAGGGAGCCAATATCGACGTTGCCGGAATCGGAGCACTGCCAAACTGTTTGAAAACAGACGTTATTGAAAGTGAAGATTTCACGCAAAGTGCTGTCCAACCACCACAATGCGTTCATGGGCGATCGAAAGAGGAGGCTGGTCTCTACCTCGTGCCATTCACTACCACCACATTCAGATTCAGAGGATTGAAAACACCAAGCCAATGTTATCAGCAGTATCTTGCCACTGCAATCAAAAAAGATGAAAGTGGCTTTTGCATCAACGCTCAAAATGAACAATGTTTCGAGGATACCGAAGGCAAGGTGCCATTGAAAAAAGGCGACAAATTAGTCGAAGGCAAGTGTCCTGGCGGAGCAAATGTGCTCTGCTGCACGACGGGAGTTAAGAAAACAAAGCCAAAAGCGCTGCCAGGAGGAACCACTGCTGGCAAGAAGTAGATTGAATAAATCATGATGAAGACGGCTGCACAAAAATAAAAAAGTACGACGGCGCCGCCATTAAGTGCTCGCTGACCCTATCGACGGTGAAGAACTATGATCGATCGCATAATAAAATCCATTATCGACAGCATAACAAAATTCATTACCAAACATATCGCATCGTTGACAATCGTGCGTCTCATTGTCGATGCGTTTAATGCAACCGTTCGCGGCACCTGGAAGATTCTTGCCTGCGCTGGACTTGATCTAGCGTTCGTGTTCGTCTTTGGCATCGTGCTCGGCGCAACGCAGATGAAAGCACTTGAGCACCTGATAGCGCTCATGAAGATGACAGGAGAGCAGACCGGCGGCATTATCAAGATCTATAATGACACAAGCGTAGCTGCGGGACTGTCTATACTTGAAAAAAGCAGCCAATTCAAGTTTCATCTCCAGAGCCTTTTCTTCTTCATCGGCGTCATTTTCCTATCGGCCGTGGTATTGTGGATTCTCTTCGAAGGCCTCAGCTGGTGGTTCGTATACAAGACATCAACAAAGAAGGAACATCAACTTGGCTTCTGGAACTACGCAAAGAATTTCGCTATAGAAACGATATTTTTTCAAGCAATCACCATCGTACTTATCATATCGTCGGTGAAATTGATTTATTCCCAGCTCACTTCGATCGCTCCCATCATGACCCGTGAGACGATAAACCTCCTTTTCATAATTTTGATGTCTATCACGTGGTATTTTGGAGCCTTATGCTACGGCATGAACAACAAAAGTGCGTATCGCAACATCAAAGATGCGTTCGTGTTCGGCACAACGAAGTTTTTTAAGATCCTGCCTTCAGCGGTATTCTTCTTAATCCTGATGCTTAATGTTGACTTCGTACTCCGGTTGCTCGCGTTCAACACTTGGGTGCTCGTCATTACTGGGACGATCCTCTTCTTCCCGGTCTTCTTCTATTCCCGCGTCCTTCTCTACAGGACGGTGCAAGAGCATTGGAAGCGCGAGACGGCAAATAAGTCTGCACGAAGCAGAAGATAGAGCTGCTGGAGCACTTTCACAGATACTGGCGCGGTCACGCCGTCACAGAATTATCTCTGCCCCATCGCCAAGCAGCGTATAGAACGTGTCGAAGATTGGGGTGTCTGTGGAAACAGAAAGGAATTTTGCTCCGAATCCGTCGCAAACGCCCTTTAATGCATAGATATGATTGAGAAGGCTGTCTGCGTAATTTTCGACGAGCCGATTCGTGATCATTGTGCGCAACGAGTCGCTGGTCTCTGAATCCTCTAAAATCATGTCGCCTTCTAGCAGGAAGTCGCGTTCGCTCTTGTCGAGCACCTGGACAACAATCACGTCATTGCGCCGAAAACGCGTCAATGTAGCTTCAAGTTCATGCGGATCAAAAAGAAAATCAGAGATAATGACAATCAAGCTCTTGTTTCTGATTCCTTGCTTATACTGTTCAAGACACTCCTGGAATTTCGAGTGCCCCTTTGGAACGATCCTGTTCAGGATGTCAACAGTGCCTGCAAGCTTACTAACCCCTTTCTTTGAACGGAAAAGGTTAAGCCGGTCTGCAAATGTTGAAACCTCAAAGCGTTCATTATTGCGAAGCGCCATGTAGGAAAACCCTATCGCGATCATCGACGCGTACTCATACTTCGTAATCTTAGCCCCAAAGTCCATGCTTGCAGAAGAGTCAACTATCACGTGAATGCTCACATTGCGCTCTTCTTCATAGCGGCGTATGAAGAAGCTCTCAGTTCGCGCGTAGACATGCCAGTCGATTGCGCGAAAATCATCGCCAGGAACGTAATCCTTGTAATCAAAGAACACTGCGCCTGCTCCAAGATTTTTTGACTGGCGCTGCCCTGAGTATGCTGAGAGAACCCTCTTTTTTAGAACAATGTCAAAACGGTCAAGTTGCCGAAGAAAACTCGTGTCGATCATGCTTATCTCTTTGTCCTAATCTTGGTGAGATCGTGTATAGACAATCACTTGGGGTTGATGCGAAAATAATTGCAATTACTTATCTTGCCGCCGCCACCGCGACGCTCGACGCGTCGCTCGCCCACCGCCACGCCAAGCTCGTGATATGTCTGTGCTCATGGAGGACCGACATTCCCCGATGGGGCGTCCCCCTTGTCGGTATGAACGAGTAATTG
>JACRKM010000028.1 GCA_016219765.1 Candidatus Woesearchaeota archaeon | reverse complement strand
CACAACCCAATCATAATTAAGGAAATAAATCAAGGTATGAACAAGAATAGGAAATACGGCAACTAAACTAGCTGACTAACACTAACTGAATCACGGACTACATTTCGGAGGCACCAGACATGAACAAAAAAATCATCTCCATCGCAGCGCTAACAGTTCTTTTCATCCTTGCAGGATGTAAGGGCGGAGACAAACAGCAGGGTGTCGCAGGATCGCAATTTGTCGGCGGAACCCAGGGACTTGAACTCAGCTTTGTCACAGGAACTCCGCCAGATAAGGTTTTTGATACAGGCCAACCGTTCGGAATCAGCGTACGCCTTGTGAACAAAGGAGATTATACCATCGAGGACACTGCTGATGCAACCGTCACGATCAGTGGCATCGACCCTGCTGATTTCGGCGTTACTGCAGCAGACCTCAAACGTGACAGCCCCGACCCGTTGCGAGGAGCGCAAAGGGATGCAAGCGGAAACGCTGTTTCGGGAGCTGACGTCACAATCGACTTCCCTGTTTCTGGAACAATGCAGCACCAAAAGACGATTGCAGGATCTGTAAGCTACAATATCCGCGCAGATGTCTGCTATGCCTACAAGAGCATGACCAACACCAAACTATGCGTTCTCGAAGACATCCTTGGAACAGAAGGCAAAACAAGCACGCTTTGTCAAATCAATGAAGTCAAGTCTGTTGATAATTCGGGAGCACCAGTACAGATTGAGAGCCAGTCATTTCGAGAATCTGTAAGCTCCTCAAACAAGGTTGCGTTTGTCTTTAAGATTAAATCCGTTGGAACAGGGACCGTCCACGAGAAAGCAAGTGAATGCGATGGAAGCTTCCAGAAAAAAGATAAGGTTCATGTAAAAGTCGATACAGGACTCTCTGATGGCTTAACCTGCAGTGGACTCCAGAATGGCGCAGCAAGCGGCACAACCTTTGAAGGGGACGCAACACTCCTCAATGGAGAACGTGAAATCCGCTGTACGCAAACGGTTAACACCCCGAGCGATCTTGAAAAGCTTGTCACAATCGAGCTCGGCTATGACTACAAGCAGTTTGTAAGCAAGCCCCTCGTCGTGCAACACGTTGGCGGATAATCCCGCTTAATCTTTTAATTTTCTTTTCATCTTTCTATTCTAATCAGTCCAACGTCCAAGCTTTCTGAACGCCTCGTCAATGTCTGACAGCGCATAACCACAACTGCGCAACGACCGAATAATCTTATCTTTCGTATCTCCATGGTCGAATGCAGTCTCGATCATTGGACACAAGTCACTCAATTGTGGAATGCTGGCGCTCTGTTCGTAATTATCGCTTCCAACGAGCGTCCGCAAGCTCTCAAGAAGATCCTCTTCCTCCTCAACGTATGCCTCCCGCGCGTATTCTGGCTGCAATGACGACCGCGATGGCATTGGAGAAACTCCCCGGAGTGCAGCTTCGCTTGTCTGCGATGATGCGCTTTCCTTGACCGAGAGCAGTTCCTTTACCCTGCTCACCGTTTCCTGTGCAAGCTCAGTCTCTTTCTTCTCTTTAAGATCAATGACCCTGCGCTGCGCACCAACCATGTCGCGCAACTGCTTCACTTCTGTCGCGAGCGCAAGATTGCGCCGAATGCCCTCGTTCACTATCCTCTTCGTTGCACTCTCGTGCTCCCCAGCCAGCTTCTCGATCGCACTTTTCATATTCTGCTGCTGTTCTACAAGCGCGGCACGCACAGTGTTCACTTCGGCAGTGGTGCGCTGCAGTTCGTCTTTCGTTTGCAGCAAATCTGCAGCAAGCTTCTTGTTTTGTGCATTGCTTTCGCTAAACCTTGAATCAAAGATGGCGATGTCATTCTTCAATCGCACGATCTCCTTGCGTGCCTCAAGAAGCTCCTGTTTTAGGTCAACAGCCTTCGCTTCATTTTCTGTTGCTGTGGTGATTTGCTCTGTGAGTTTTTGTTTCAGTTAACGCAGGTGCTCGTCCTTCTTATCGACCACATTTCTTAATGCTGTAACGTCGTCAATCAGGTTTTTGACCAATCCTTGCTTCTCAACGGCCTTCGCTTCATTTTCTGTTGCTGTGGTGATCTGCTCTGTGAGTTTTTGTTTCAGTTCACGCAGGTGCTCGTCTTTTTTATCGATTACATTTCTTAATGCTGTGACATCATCAATCAGGTTTTTGATCAATTCTTGTTTTTCAACCAGCGCCGACTGCAAGGTTCCAAGGTACCCCGGCAACAGACGCTCTGTGCCTTCCTTTGAGGTAATCTCTTCTTTGAGTTGTTCAAGCTCTAGCGAGAAATCCGCAATAATCTGCTGGCTCTGAGAAAGCCGATTCGTAAGATCGTGCTGGAGCGTAAGCATCTCCTGACTTTTTTTTTTCAGTTCATCTAGAATCAGAGGATTTGCCATGTCACCGCTTTTTTACTCCGTCTTTTTGTAGCGTACAAGACTGCGTGCACACAAAGGTCACTGCATACCGACCAATGCCACTTGTGCAAGGAATGACTCAAGCTGCAAAAACTCGTCGCTTCCCTCAGTCATGCGAAATTCGACCTCACCGCACTTTTCCATCAGGACCATCCGATGTTTTCCTGAAATATCAAGCGAGATGATCTCTGACTGGATCTGCTTAATGACGTCTATTCCCGACAACCCATAGTCAAGCATTATATTTAAAAGTTTGTTTCTGGCGTCTACAAATTTGTTCTTAAGTGCAAGCTCCAAAACCTCTTTGACTTCCTTGGGCCTTGCCATCGATGCAAGGGAAAATACGCTTTCTTCACTAATGTGCTTTTCCATCGATGCGGCGCTCTGCAAGATGTTCTCAACCCTGCGGCAGTCGCCTTGCGAGATTACGTAGAGCGCTTCTTTTGCCGCTGAGTCGATTCTGATCCCTTCCTGAGCAGCAATCTTGTCAATCAGCTTGAAGATATCTTCTTTGGCAAGCGGCTTGAAGCGAAATATCGCGCACCGCGATTGGATGGGATCAATGATCTTGCTTGAATAGTTTGCTGAAAGGATAAAACGCGTTGTTTGCGTAAAATTTTCCATTGTCCGGCGCAATGCCTGCTGAGCTTCCCTAGTTAGCGCATCACACTCGTCAAGGTAAATAATCTTGAACGGTACATCCCCGATAGAGCGCGTCCTGGCGAAATCCTTGACCTTGTTCCTGACAACATCAATTCCGCGCTCGTCAGACGCGTTCAGCTCAAGGAAATTCATGTGATACGAATTACCGAATAACTGGCGCGCGATAACAAGCGCAAGCGATGTCTTCCCGACCCCGGCAGGACCCGAAAAAAGCACGTGAGGCATATTTTTCTGCTTCACGAACGCCTCAACGCGCTTGACGATTTCGTCTTGCCCGAGAACTTCTGAAAACTTTTTTGGACGATACTTCTCAGTCCAGATCGTGTGATTCGAAGCCTGCAATTCCTCGTCGTGTGTGTATCTTTGTTCGTTCTCGATCATACCTGCCCGGAATCCAACAAGCTATAAAAAAGTTGCTATTAAGAGGCGTTATTGAAAAGCTCACACGTACAGGCACGTTCAACACCGCTGCCCTGTTGCGAGAGATAGCGGATCTTGCTTCGATGTCGACAAGGGGGATGCCCCATCGGGGAATGTCGACCTGCGGAAAAAGAATACCACATCACGAGCCGGCAGCGGTGTTGAACGAACGAAGGTGTGCGCAGCACGCCGGAGTGGTGCCGTGCACCAGAGAGCACCCTTTTCAATAACGTATATTAAGAAATCCCGGAGACACGAACTAACGAAAGAAAGGAGAAAATGAAATAATTTCAAATAATGTCTTCTTCCGCGATTACCATGAAGTCTCCAATTGCGATTAGCGAAGAATACGGGATTAAGATGTTGCCGGATTTATCCTTTTCCAGTTCAAGTTTTTCTGTGTAAGCCGTCGGCTTCACAAGGACCAGGTGGATGAGTTCGCCAGACTTCACTTCAAAAACTATATCGCCGACTTCACCAAATTTCTTGCCCGTTTTAGAAACAACAGTCTTCCCAATGAGTTCGCGTGCAAATCGCTTGTCATCGTCAGCCATAGTACAACCCCTCTAACCTTTTTTTCATGTCACCCTCTTTTTGCCATCGGGTTACCAGCGATGAACCAAATAATCCGAGGTAAAACTAACTTTTATTGACGCACCAAGAGAGGCAATCATATATAAACCTTTGTATTTTTTTCTTCGAATGGGAACACTCACTGGTAGGGACATTTTTAGGCCTTCCGTCTGTTTAAAGAAGGTTCCCCTAACTCGCAGGGTTGCAGTGGTACATTCGGGACAGAGCCGCCCACCTCATAAACTTTATATATGAACCGTGGCACCGCCATAACAATGCAACACGAAAAAAGACTTGCCCTTATCGAACAGGTAGGCGAAGAGATTCTAACGCGTGACGAGCTTGACGAACTTCTCAAGACAAAAAAACACCCGGTTGCCTATGATGGCTTTGAGCCCAGCGGCAATCCACATATCGCACAAGGCATCATGCGTGCAATCAACATCAATCGCATGACTGCTGCAGGAGCCAAGTTCAAGATGCTCGTTGCAGACTGGCATGGGTGGGCAAACAACAAGATGGGTGGAGATCTTGAGAAAATCCAGACAACTGGAAAATATCTCATCGAAGTATGGAAAGCATGTGGCATGGATCTCGATAATGTTGAATTTGTCTGGGCATCGGATCTCGTCAAGGATGACGCATACTGGAAGATGGTCATGCAAGTCAGCAGGAACAGCACGGTAAATCGCATAGTACGATGCTCGCAGATCATGGGACGCAGTGAATCAGAACAACTCTCTGCAGCACAAATCCTGTATCCATGCATGCAGGCGGCAGATATCTTTTACCTCGGCGTTGATATTGCACAGTTAGGCATGGACCAGCGCAAAGTTAATGTGCTGGCGCGAGAACTCGGTCCTAAACTGGGCTATTATAAGCCGGTCTGCGTACACCACCACATGCTATTCGGCCTTGGAGAGCCACCGAAATCTGATGCAGACACGATAGAACGCGCGATATCGCTCAAGATGAGCAAATCAATTCCCGACACCGCCATTTTCATGACTGATAATGAAGAACAAATTAATCATAAAATCAAAAAAGCATACTGCCCTGAGAAGGTTGTGCATGAAAACCCAGTTATGGACTATGCCTGCCATTTATTATTTCCAAAATTCAAGACAATCCAGATCGATCGGCCACAAAAATTCGGCGGACCACTGGAACTTGCGAGCTTCCTTGAACTAGAAGAAGTCTATACGTCGGGAAAACTTCACCCGCTTGATCTTAAGAATGCAGTCGCGCACTACACTAATGAACTCATCAAACCCGTGCGAGAGCATTTTTCTAAGAATCCGCAGGCGCGAAGGCTGTTTGAGCAAGTGCAGAGCTTTGAGATTACACGTTAGCCAATTCTGCTTGATTTATATTTAATTTGTATTTTTATTTAGCTCGGCTTGAAGGCGAACTTGACTGTAATAGGCGTTATTCCACAACCGTCATCGTGTAATTCTTATTGAGATATCTCTTCGCCGCTTTTAGGATGTCTTCTTTTGTAACTTTCTTTACCTTGGTAAGGTAGTGTTCCGCGTCCTTTGCGGAACTCACAGACTCCCAGAACGCCAGGATATCAGCACGATGCTGATGATCCTCAGCAGACATCACCAGCTTCCCCTCGATGAAATCCTTAGCCTCGTCAAGTTCGCGCTTACTGAGCGTAGAAAGCTTGCCGATCTCCTGAAGTATTATCCCGCGGCAAGGCTCGATGTTCTTCTTCGCAGCATTGAGATAAACCGCAAAAAAACCGAAACTGCCAAGAGATTGATGCGTGCAACCGACAGAGTACACAAGACCGCGCCTGATGCGGATCTCGTCGACAATCCTTCCAGAGAGACCCTTGCAGAAAACCGCGCTTATCACATCAAGCACGACACTATCAGGATGACTTCTTGCCACCGTCTTGTAACCGAAATTCATATACGCCTGCTGTACACCTTTCTTCTCTCGCTTAACAAGCGCGCGATTGTCCACAGGTTCTGTTACCTCCGGTAACTCTGGCACAGCAGTCGATTCGCGCCTATCAAACCACCTCTTGATCTCGCGCTCTGCATCAGGCGCGTCGCCCACGACGCTGACTATTATATTCTGTGGAGAATACCATCTCTGATGATAGTCAATCATGTCTTTTCGCGTTATCGCTTTCACAGTCTCCACAGTCCCGTAGGTAGGATTCTTTGCTGGGAGTTTCTTCCAAAGAGTCTTCTCAAACAGTATCCACTGGTATTGCAAAGGCTGATCGTCGGTCATCTTGATCTCTTCCAGTATAACGTTGCGCTCTTTCTCCATCATCTTTTGATCGAAGATCGGATTAAACACAACATCTGCAAGAATCTCAAGCGCCATCGCAAAATGCTTTCTCGGCACCTTCGCGTAATAGAAAGTTCTCTCGTTAGAAGTCGCAGCATTAAGCTCACCACCAACATTCTCGATGGCCTCGCTTATCTCCTTAGTCGTGCGCGTCGTAGAGCCCTCAAAAAGCATATGCTCAAGAAAGTGGGATATTCCTGCGACACGCAAGTTCTCATCGTCAGAACCGACGCCTACGCTGATCTGGACGCAGACGATGGGAGAACTCCTCCTCTCAATTACCATCCGACAGCCATTCGGCAATTTTTTCTGCACAAGCATGACAAGAATTAAATATCCACACCTTATAATGTTTTGCATTATGGCAACTCGTTCCAACGTAAGCAGATTCCAGGATATGCTGCGAGCGCGCGACATCCGCTATGCGTTGTTGCAGAACATAGATAGTCACGCTTCAAGCGGCAACTTCTTTCATTTATGTAATTACAACGGTTTAGGAATTCTTGTTATTCCTGCCGACGACAAACCACTGCTTCTTGTCGCTCAAATGGAGTACGAACGAGCAAAACACGCAAGCTGCGTGCCTGTTGCAGTTATGAAAAAGAAGCTTCCAGCAGAGATCGCGGCACGATTCTCGCGACGAATGCTGCGTGCAAAACGTGCAGGGCTCGACTACGATCACACCAGTATCGCGCAGCTGGCACGGCTTCGCAAACAGGTTCGGTCATCCTTTCTTGACATAGCGGAACTCTGCCAGACACTCCGATTACGAAAAACGCCATCTGAATTAGAGAAAATCCAACGCGCTTGCGCGCTTACGGACAAAACTTTTCAGAGAACATTCGCTGCATTTGATTCATTTCGCACTGAAGCAGACGTTGCAGCATTTATGCTGCAAGAGACTGCGCGCCTCGGATGCGATCCAAGCTTCCGACCAATCGTCGCATCAGGCGCAGCCGGAGCGCAACCCCATTATGAGGTAAAACCGACAAAACTGCGCAAAGGATTTTGCATTATTGATTACGGACTCCGTTATCAGGGATACTGCGCAGACATGACGCGAACAGCCTTTGTCGGAAAACCAACGAAGCAAGATAAAACTGCTTACGCGGCAGTGCTCTCTGCGCACGATGCTGCACGCGACGCGGCGGTCTCTGGCTGCAGCTTTGCAAGCATAGAGAAGGTTGCCCGGCAGAAACTTGGCAGACATGGCAAATACTTCATCCACAGCATCGGGCACGGGCTTGGCATCGACGTTCACGAGTACCCGTTTATACGCGGCCATACCAACAAATCATTTACACAATTAGGACAAGATGTTGTTTTTACAATTGAGCCTGGCGTCTACTATCCCGAAAAATTCGGCATTCGCATCGAAGATGATTACGTCATGACAAAAAAAGGCCCGCGAGCGCTCACGAAGTCTAGTCGCTCTCTCCTTGTTCTGCGCTGAAAGAGTTTCATCTTAATAATCATTTCGGTAAAATTCGGGAAAGGAATATTTAAATATCGATCGTTACTCGCCGATAGTCGAAATGAGAGTTATTGGGGTAACCTGCATTAGTCAAATAAATGTCTTTGTTTAGCTAATCGCGCTCACAGCGCCGCCACCGACCTGCGAGCTGATGGAAAATGGATACGTCTCCACAGCTCTTGGAATGCACATTCGCTTTCACATACATAGCGAGCGTCGTGGCGGCGCTGTGAGCATAAGAGCTAAACAGATACAAATAAATCAGAAATAAGGAGGCATCAAAAATTAGGCTTGAAGATACAACTAAAAGCCTGTTTAGCAAGATCTCGCGGCCAGCCGCGCCGGCACTTTCTTTTGCCGCGTTTGTTTTTGCTACTTCTGCAACACTGCCCGCACTCGCGAATCCTGGCGACCCTGCCCGAGTTGAAAACAGCCCAGATTCGCGGCCCCCGAAAAAGGAGGACTTCTTGCGACCAGTGGAGAGCCTGACTGTGGGTGTCGCTCAGACACGGACAGCCTACAACAATGACGATGATGTTGTTTCACTGAAGGATTCTGCGCTTGAGGCTGCCGTCAATTTCCAGATGCGCAAACCACAATGGAGTGCATTTGTGCGTTCGCGCATTAGTGGTAGCGTCTCACTTTCTGGGATTATCGATTATCAGAATAAGACGATCGGAGACTACCAGCAATTCAAGGGTGCCGGAGACATCACGGCGGTGATTCCTTTTGGGAAAGACCACACTGTTGAGTTTGGTCCGTACGTCAGTCAGATAGATCGCTACGTGAGGTTCGATTTTGGCGAAGTTCAACGCTCAGATAAAATAGTGAACTATGGATGGCTTCTGCGAGGAAATTTTGAAGCATTAAAAATGGGAGACTTCCATGTTGATTGGCGGGTCATGTTCGGCTTAGGATGGCAGGATGAATTGGCCTTGGCTGGCGGTTCAGAGATAAAAACCAAGTTCACCACGCTTGATGTATTCGCCGGTGTTCCTGTAATTTATAGCACAGCAAAGAATTGCGAACTTGAAAACTCAGAGCATTCAGAGGATCATCGCTGCTATTGGTTTTCCGTGATGCCATATTTTGGCAGCAGAAGGTACATGGCCCGCGCAGGAAATGCGTTTGACCAGAATGCATTTGACCCGAATAGTACAGTTGACTCTGAGCGCACATTTTTGGGAGTCGACGCAGATGTTCATGTGTACGGACCGCTCCGATGGATGGTTAATTTCCAGGATTCGCAGAAAATCTACCTGAAGGAAAAAAAAGGACAATTCCACTCTGTAGATGAATACCGTGTGATGACCGGGTTGCGATTCTCGTTTTAACGATTTCTTTTGATTAGTTTTAATAATTATTTTTTTCAGTTTGGCCTAATACCGCACAATATCCACGGTTCTAATAATTGTATTTATTTAACAGCGCCGCAGCCGGCCTGCGAGCTTGCAGTTCTTGCATAGTCTCGCACGATTCTCGGTTCTGTAAGCAGTTTAACTTACACGGTGAGCGTCGTGGTGGCGCCGCCAACAAATACGAACATTGTGCTCTTTGATTCAACTCACTGGGTGGCAGCGGCACAGTAGGGACAGAGCCAAAAATTCGGGGTTCTGTTAATTTTTAGGGACTTGTGGGTTCCTTGTTAAGTTCGGGACTTTTTCAAGGAGTTTAAGAGGAGTATTTCCCATCTGTTCGTGCCTGTTACTCCCATGTTGCACCGTTTAGCCCTTTCATTCGATATTTCTTTAACATCCTTGTTCGTAATGACCATTCTAATTACAAATGTATTACAAGCATATACGTTTTGTACTTGTAATGTAAAGGAGCATTACTCGCAAGCTTAGAATTTATAAGAAGAGATAGATTAATATACTCGTAATGTAAATAACCATTATAATGTCGAGTTCAACAGCTAAAATATTACAATGAATGAATACGAAGACATTTGGGAACTGTATGGTCTCGGTAACGACCCTTTTTTTACCGAACCTCTTTCTTTGTTCGGGGGTATTGACATCCGTGTTGGTTTTGTAGGCAGGGAGGAGGAAGTTCGGCGTTTGCAAGTCCTTATGGGTGGCAGTGGAGGCGGGCGGATTTTAGTTACGGGAAATGTAGGCGTAGGAAAGACCACATTCGTAAATTTTGTTCGCGCAAGCGCACCTTCAAAACAATTTTTTACACCACTTAAAGAAATTCAAACACAACCAGAATGGACGGGAACTGATTTTGTACTTAACACCCTTGCGGCAATTCACAACACCATTAAACTAAGGTCGGACTTAGATTCAAAGCAAATTTCTCAAGAAATTTGGAAGAAACTTGAACTACTGGTCGACATCGTGGAGAGAAAGGACAGAAATTTCTCATTAGACGTATTATCAGTCGGAGGAGGATATGGAACAAGCACGACAATTAATGTTCCAACACCCACAATAAACTCGCTTCACGTTTTCTTTGAACAACTGGTAGCGGAGATACAAAAAATGGGTTTCCGACAAGTCATATTAAGTTATAACAATCTCGAAATTATAGAACCTAAAGACCTCACAAGACTTTTTAATTCAGTAAGAGATTTCATCCAAACTAAAAATACGAAGTTCATCTTCATAGGAGGAAGTTCTGTCTCGGAAACAATCAGTAATATTCCTCGTGTTCAAAGCATTATGACTGAAAGTCCAATCGTTCTTCAAAATCTTTCGCTCACTCAAATCAAAGAACTTTTGGAAAAAAGAATACACTATCTGTCTATATCCGGGCTTATTCCCAAAAAACCCTACAAAGATGACGCAATTTCTACACTCTATTCTCTATATGGAGGTAACTTAAGATTCATTTTAAATGCAATGTCCACCGCAATTAAAGAGGTAGTGAGAGATGTTCCACTAGTAGTATCTTCAGAAGATGTTAAGCAAATTTTACCGGAAGTTGCAAAGAACAGATGGTTAAACAAACTCACCACTCAAGAGCAAGAAGTATTGATGTATATTCTCCACACTGGCGAAGTAAATAACAAGAAAATTGCAACGGACTTAAAAAAACAAAAACAGAATGTCTCACCCATAACAAAAAAACTCAAAGAGTTATCTGCAATCAAATCACGAGTAGAAGGAACAGAAAAGTTCTTTACAGCGGAATTTGACATAAAGTGGTTCCTGCTTCAAAACGAAAGAAAATCACAGCCACAGTCAGAGGTAAAAGTATCAAACGAAGTGCAAAAAGTTCTTGGTAACTTCCCCTTGTAAAAAGTCCCGTTTCTTAACGCTTCGTTAAAAGTCCCGAAAACCCAACAAGACCAAAATTCGGCTTGTTTGCAAGTTATCATAAAATGTTGTGGGGTGCTACTTTTTCTTCGTTTATACGGTCTATAAAGCTAGTCTGATATGTTCGTCTGTTTCTGGTTTT
>JACRKM010000027.1 GCA_016219765.1 Candidatus Woesearchaeota archaeon | reverse complement strand
GATATTGTCTAAAGGATAAATGCCGATACCACCCTTCGTGCGGTTGCGTAAGTGCGTGATCGCGAGCTTCTCCTGGATCTGCACTACTTCACGGATCTTCTCGTCAGAAAACTTCAAGCCTTTCACAATTGCGGTTACTGCATATGGCCACTCCTTTGGGAGGTTCTTGACGACTGTCTTTTCACCAGAAGGCTTCACGTCATATTCCCGCAATCCTGGACTTACGTCAATGAATGCGCTAAACGCACGCGCAAACCCTTGCTCAGAAAGCATATCCGGACGATTAGGAAAAACCTCTACATGAATCTCGTTGCCTTCAATTTTCTCTAGATCAGTTCCCAGCATACTGATACGATCCTTCAGCTTGTCAAGATCGAGTTTTTTTCCTACGAGGGACTCAAAAACTTCCTTATCGAGTGTTACTGTTGGCATTAATCATCACACACGCATTTCCTGTTATGTTGCTAAGCATTATTGCTAAGTATTATGAAGTGGCTGTCGTCGTCACTTTCGCTCCTGTCACGAGAGGATCCACTCCCGACGAAACGAGCAGCAAAATGCTTATTATTATCATCAGTGCAAGAGGGACGAGTATGCTTGCTGCCGCTCTTGCTTGCGATAGATCATGCATGATCGCGATCCCTTTAAGCTGGATGAACACCCCGTAAACGATAGCGAGTAAGCCCAACAGCGGAATCCAGCCAAGCAAATACGCGGGAGTCGAACCAAAACTCACCACAATCAATGTCTCTGGATACGTTCCCCTCCCTTTGAGCATCCGCGCAGTTGCATGTACAAGTGTGGAACTCACGAAAAGGAAAATGACCGAAACAGCAAAGCCGAGAGTCGCCGCTATAGCGATTGCCAGCGACACTGGCAATGCCTGCGTTTTTGGTTTAGGCGCGACGGCATATACAACGCTGGCCACAACCAGGTATACGAGCACAATAATAAAAAAATATGCTAATGATCTGTTCACGGATGCCCGCGCATTCATCTTTTCCAACTTCATTTTCTCAAAGAAAGAACTACACTCAAATAGTGCGCCCTTCACTTTTCCCACCAGCGTTGAGTAATCCCGTTCTTTCGCGAATACCTTCTTGACTTCCGCTGTACCATTACTCTTGTACGAAACCATTCAGCGCATCCACTCCTTAATCTCACGCAGCTGTTTGATGTCATTGCGGTACAAATCACGAATATCGCTTATCTTATAGTATTCAAGCATGATTCGATCAAATCCGGGGCCCCATGCAAGCACCGGAACAGGCTCGCCCAACAATGGCTCGACGACCTCTGGCCGAAATATGCCTGCACCGCCGAGCTCTACCCACGTTTGGTGTACGGGGTGAAATACGTCAATCTCGATGCTTGGTTCGGTGTACGGGAAGTACGCCGGTCTGAAGCGCGCTTGCGGAAATCCCAGTTTTGAAAAAAAGCGTTTAAGATACCCCAACAAGTGGCGGAAGTTCGCATCAGGATCCACCACGATCCCCTCTGTCTGATTGAATTCAAACAAGTGGTTCCAATCCAAGGTCTCGTTACGAAAACACTTTCCCACAGCAAAAAACTTTGCAGGCCAATCCGCTTTCTTGAGATGTGCAAGCGTCTTTGCTGAAAGCACAGTTGTGTGCGTGCGCAACACATTGCGTTTTGCTTCTTCTGCATCCCATGAGTACTTCCAGCCAGCACTTCCGACATTTCCACCATGCTCGTGCACGGCTTTGACCCGTTCTGCAAGCTTTCGGTCAAGCATCTTTCCCTTCTGAGGGTTCTGAATAAAAAACGTGTCTTGCATATCGCGCACTGGATGATCTTGCGCTGTGAAGAGCGCATCAAAATTCCAAAACGACGTGTTGATGAGCGGCCCTTCCATCTCCTCAAAACCCATCTCAATCCACACGCGGCGAGCATAGTCCGTCGCCTGGTTCACGAAATGACGCTTGCCACGATGAATTCGCGGAACATTGATGCGTACATCATATCGTCGAAACGTCCTGCTTTTCCACGAGCCATCACGCAGCATCTGAGGAGTAAGGCGATCAACTCTGTGTTCCAGCGCACGCATATCGATCTTTATCAGTTCCTTGCCGGTCGGCGTGAGCTCAACGAAACGGGTCTTTTCAAGAACGGTTTTTATGATATTCTTGCGCTTTCGCAGCGAATCAAAGGCAAACTTCTCTTCTGGCGCAAGGTGAAGAATGTTGATTGCTTTGCTCGTGGCAAGCTTCTTGAGGAAAACTTCCTCTAAAGCAGGCTTATCCAGCATCTTCTTGCCGTTCTCAGTTATCGTGAGTTTGTTATTCTCGAGCGTTACTGCAACCTTTGATTTCAAAACACCGATTGAAACTCCGGTCTCTTCTTTCGACAGATCGGCAGCTTTCGCTGCCAAATCGAGAGAGAGTGCGGTTTTTTTGAGTGCTTTCAATAACCTGTGTTCGGGAAGCCCGATGGAGCTGTACAGCTCCCCATTAGTATCGAGCTTTACCAGCTCTTTGACTTCCTGGTGCGTCTTCAGAACGTCTTTATTCTCAAGCCATTGTAGTGCGCGCATTACTTCAACTTCAGAAAGCCCAGTTGCCGCGACTAATTCATGCAGCGTCTTCAAGTTCTTTAAGAAAGCAACCGCGCGCGCTTCAATTGGATGCAAGCTCTCGGCGAGTCTTTTAATATCCATGCCGCTCATGCATAATGAGAACTTTAAAAATCTTCGTATTGAATGATACTGTCATCTTTTCGTCATCTTCATTTTTGCACGATATTTGATTAAATCAAGCAGCTTATTTCTTCCTAGCGGAAGCTGGATTTCCGCGGCTTCTGCTGGTGTAATTTCTTTAAGCTGCTGATGCGGATTCACAAAGTTGTGAGCAATGTGCCT
>JACRKM010000022.1 GCA_016219765.1 Candidatus Woesearchaeota archaeon | reverse complement strand
ATTCGGTAGTCAAAAGCTCGCTCTTTGTAAATGCGAGCGACCCGAGCGAAGCGAGCATGCTACCAGTCTATTGACTGGTGGTGGTCGCGAGCTTTTGACTATTAATAAATTCTATCCCTGAGAGTGCCTCTTCCTCTTTTTGGAAGGAATGGACTTGATTCACTAACTGTCTATTTTCAGGGAGTGCACTCCACTCGTGCGGGGATGGAAGGATGGGTCTCATACTGGACTGGATTGTTGGACTGGTGGTGTTTGTTTTGGGCGTGATCAGTTTCTGGTACGTACGCAAAAACTCGCGCCAGATTTCACAAGGGTATTTTGGAAACCTTCATTCAGGCATCATTGCGGGCCTGGTGGTATTTTTGCTGTCCAAACTTGACGGGTACGCCGTGACGAATCCGCAAACGGTACCGATGATATTTCTAGTGATGGGGCTAGCTATGTTTTTCATCGCATTCGGTGCCTTGGGCCAATATCACTCGAAGAAACGAAAGAAAAAAGGTCGCCTACGACACACCACTTAATATCTGCGACAAACTTGATTAACTTTTGAAGCGCTGCCACGAGGCTCGCCAGGCACGTGTACGTCGAATGGTGGAGCCATAATCGTGTGCGGTGATTCGTGTCGCTTCAGCTACCAGAGTGGCACAGGCAAGTTTTGACAAGCCGGCACCGCGATGATCGATGCATAAGAGCATAGCTTATAGATGTATAAATTTAAATATATGTAAGTATTTACATTACATTATGGTGGTATTTACATGAAAAGCAAGGAAGTTGACATCATAAAGCTGCTCATAGAGAATAAAGAGAAGGAATTGAGCATCAATCAGATTGCAAAGCTTCTGAAAAAAGACTACAAAAATGCCCACAATATAGTTACAAGACTCTCCAAAATACGAGTAGTCAGGCTCGAACCTTTCGGCAAATCATATAGGGTTACTATATTCAATAAAGTACACCCGTTAATCTACGAGGCAGAATACCTTAGAAGGCAGGAACTGCTCAAAAACAAGGACATTGCAGTAATGTATGATTCATTCCAGAGCATGCATTCAAAACTTTATGTCCTCCTCGTGTTCGGCAGTTATGCAAAAAAGACACAAACCAAACAATCAGACATTGACCTTATGTTCATTGTTCCGGATGAAGCTGAAGAAAGAGTGGAGAAAGAAATCGAAAACATCACAGGAACGCTTCCCCTCAAGATTCATATCAACATATTCAAGGAAAGCGATTTTATTGCTATGAAAAAATCCAAAGAAGTAACAATCGGCTCAGAAGCAATAATAAAGAACATAATCCTTCACGGAATAGAATTTTACTATGAGATGATACAATGATCAATGAAAAGAGAAAAAAGGAAGCTCAGAGTAATTTTTCAAGGTACTTACAGGAAGGTCTGCTGAAAAAAGAACACAATGAGCTTGCGATGAACAAATATCTGGAAAACGCTGATCTTTCATTAAAAACTGCAAATGAACTCATAAAAAGCCCGCTTAAACCAGATCTCTGGGTTATTGTAACAGCGTATTATTCAATGTTTTACATGGCAAATGCTGTCCTTCTTGGTTACGGCTACAAAACACAGGACAAAATAGCCCATAAAGTAACAAGTGACGCATTAATCTTTCTTGTGCTTGACAAATTAAGGAAAGAGCTTTTGGAAGACTATGAAGCAATACAAAAAGATGCCTTGGAAATTGCCAGCGCCAAAGCAGAATCTGTGATAGAATCTTACTCGTTAGAACTTGACAAGCGATCAAGATTCCAGTACAATATGCTTGAGCAGACAAAAGAAGCAAAAGCTCAAACTTCGTTAAAACGTGCAACCGAATTCGTCTTTGAACTAAAAAAACTGCTGAAAGGTAGTTCAGATAGTCATCAATAACATTGAAGGCAAAGAAGAAAAAAATAAAGGCTTGATCTGGCACAGGCCAGATTTAGGACAGGGCATCTTTTAGCACTATATTTATAATTCAGTTGTTGTATCCGGCAGATATGCGCTCGCTGGAACAGACAATAGAGACAACAGAGACAATAGAGACTTCGTGGGTGGACCGCACCGACAAGCATGCGGATCCCTTGGACTTCTACAAGCAGCATTACTCAGGACTGTCCCGTGGAAAATTGTGCCTTGTGGACTTTCCGCTCTATAAGATTCTGCTGCGCAAGGGTTTAATCAGAGAATTGCCTCTCATAAGGAACATTCCCGATTTCGGCGGCGATCCATTGGCGTTTTATCAACAAAACTATCCTGGCATGACACGCGGCGAACTTGAGAAGAATCATTTTACACTATATCATCAATTATACAGGAAGGGGCTATTGTCCCAGGTCCCTACAGCTACCACACGCCACGCTTTTGACAAGGATCTGGTTGCGTACTATCAGCAGCACTACAAAGGATCAACGCGCGGCCAGCTTGCTGCAGAGAATCCCGCGCTCTACGCTCGCCTGCGTGCAAATGATCTTCTGGGTCAGATTCCGGTAATGAGGCGAGGATTTCGCCAAGACCCTCTGGCGGTCTATCGCCGGCATTATGCTGGCCTTTCGCGCGGTGACCTGGCGCGAAGGAACCGCAGGCTTTACGATACCTTGTCTGTGCGCGGTCTCCTGGACTCAGTGCCGCTCAAGCGGACGGTGCACGATTTTGGCGAGGATATCGTAGCGTACTATCAGAAGCACTATGGCGGTCTTACGCGCGGCCAACTTGCTATCAAGAATCCTAGTCTTTATCGGCGTTTGCTGCGTGCAGGCCTACTTGAAAATATCCCAACGAGGAGGGGGTTGGTGCGAAAATAAACAACAAACTAACGCACCGCAGGCACCACTCCACTACGTTTCACTTGTTTAACACCGCGCCAAGCTCGTGATACGTACTGTGTTCTATGATAGCTGACATCCCCCGATGGGGCGTCCCCCCTGTCAGCATCGCTGTTTTAGTTTCTATCTCTCGCAGAAAGGCGGCGGTGTTAAACATGCCTGCGGTGCAAAAGCAACTAATTTCGCACCAACCCCACGAAGAGCAAAACGCATAAATACATCTTAGAGTTCATTTGCGCACATGAGGCTCATAGTTGGCTCAATGAACCCTGTCAAGGTTGAGGCAGTACAAGAGACGGTCCGTGACTATGTGCTGTTCCGCAATGCTATCATCATCAGCCGCGACGTCCTTTCTGAAGTGTCTGCTCAGCCGCGATCTCTGGAGGAGACTATCCGTGGCGCAAGGAACCGCGCGACGAATGCGTTTGATGACTGCGACTACAGTTTTGGCCTCGAGTCAGGATTGATCGCTGTGCCGTATACAAAGTCTGGGTTTATGGACTTGTGTGCGTGTGTGGTCTACGACGGTAATGTGTATAACTTAGGGCTTTCATCTGCATTTGAGTGTCCTGAGAGCATCACGCTACTCATGACAGAGCAAGGCATGGACATGAACAGGGCATTCTATCATGCAGGACTCTCGACTGATCCGAAGCTTGGTTCTTCAGAAGGCGCTGTTGGCTTGCTGACGAATGGAAGAGTCACAAGAAAGGATTACACGAAGCAGGCGATTGTCATGGCATTGATTCATGTGGAGAGAAAACAATGTTAGTGGAAGCATACGACGTTGGCAGGACATGGATCCGCGGTGCATTAGTTGCGGATGCCGCTGGTGCTGAAAAGCCAAGGATCATAAAGCGTGTAAAAGAACCGGCCCAGCAGGATTTTTGTTCTCAAATCGAACTGTTATCAAAGAAACTGCGCGATGGCGTTGTTCCTGACAGCGTTTCTTTAACTGTTCCAGGCCGTGTTGAGAACGGTGTTTTGCTTCAATCTCTTACGCTCGGCTTAAGGAGCCCGATCGATATTACGCAAAGATTATGCGAACTCCATCCCATCGTTTGTGTCGAGAATGATCTCAATGCTGCATTGGAGGCGGAGATCAACGATGGTGTCGGGGCATTGCACCGAAGTTTTTATCTTCTCACTCTAAGTACAGGGATCAGCGCAGGAATTGCATTAGACGGAAAACCTGTGCAAGCAAATCCGGTACGTGGAAATGCCGGCGAGTTTGGCCACAGTGTGCTTGAACGCCGTGTTGATTACACATTCAAGTGCAGTTGTGGAAACCGCGGTTGTTGGAACTCAGTATGCTCGGAGCAGGGGATGGAGAATCTGTCGACGTTGTTTTTTGAAGACCGGATCGCATCTGAACAGCTCTTTTATCTTGCGCAGCACGGCAACGAACGCGCACAATGGGTTGTAGAGCTCGCGAAGGATTACAATGCTCAAGGCATCGGAATGATGATAAATGCATTAGAAGTTGAAGCTATTGCTGTCATGGGTTCAGTAGGCCTAAACCAATTCTCGCAAGTCATGCCATCAAGAGAGCAAATCAGCAAATACACGATTAATCCTGTCCCGGACATCGTTCCCACACGATTAGGGGGTGATGTGGAGTTGATCGGCGCGTTCTATGTCGGTTGCAGAGAAATAAAGATGAAGAAGAGGGAACGCAGATTCATGTCTTAGGATCTAGTCTTGGGGCGCGCGAGATCATTTTACTGCTTTAGCAGACTCAAATTTAGGGGGAGTTCTGTTTTATTTACAAAATACTTTAATTTTACTTAATGTTACTTTAATTTACTTAAAAGAGTTATAGTTAAACGAAGATGCGTCTCAAAAGGGAAGATTTATATATTACTTAAAGTTTACTTAAACTTACTTAAATTTACTATAAATGGTTAAAGTAAAATGAAACAAGAAGAGCTATTAACGCTTATTAAAAACGGGGAGACTCAAGATGTGGAGTTTAAAGAAGGCTGTCCTAGCACGCATAAGCTAGCCGAGATAATGTGTGGTTTAGCCAACACTGATGGCGGATTTCTTATTCTTGGCGTATCAGGGAAAGGGGAGATAAATGGATTACGATGTGATCTTGACAAGCTTCAGCAAGATGTAGCCAATGCGCGCCAAAGCATTCATTCTTCTCCTCACGTTTCT
>JACRKM010000178.1 GCA_016219765.1 Candidatus Woesearchaeota archaeon | reverse complement strand
GCGCCGGGGAAACTTGCCAGCATAAGTCATCTTATCAATTTTTGTATGTACCCTGTGCAAATCACAAGAAGTGTAACCTCTTTTTTCTTCTATATATTTATGGGATTTTTCAGAATCATTGGAGATCTTCATAGGGATAGCACAAGCGTCGTTCTTAAATTTAGAAAAAGTATAGAAAAGATCCATTATTCTTTCTTTATAGGGGCTTACCCAATTATCTGTCTCTGATTTTGAATATATCTCGTGCCATAGTTCCACTAACCCATCTTTTTGAAGTTTTGCTAACTCCTCTAATAAAATTCCCGATTTTTTATCGTAGCATGAAGTATCAAGGGTTATTTTTATCATTTTATAAAATAGATTTTAATCGTTTAAAAACTTTGCTCCCAATTCTGCATTCTACTCCGCTTTAGCAGCAATTTATTGAAAAAGTTTACAAGAAAAAACTCCGGTGCCAAGTGTATTCCCAGCAAATAAAAAACTCCGCTCCGCCATCAAAGCCCCGCTACGTACAACGGTCGTTGATGCGGTTGCGTTACTCTCCCAAATCTTTTATAACAGTTTTAACTTTTTTATAACTGCATCGACAGACAGCAATTCTTCATTGCCTGATTCCATATCCTTGAATTTCACCTGTTTTGATTTGAGCTCATTCTCTCCGACGATCAGACAATAGGGAATACCAAGCGCGTTCGCATACTCTAAATTCTTACTTACGCCGCGTTCCATGATGTCAAGATCGCATTTGATGTCGGCGTTGCGAAGCTGATCGCAAATTTTTAGACACGCGGCTGTGGTCCGGATAGGCACCACGAACACTTCTGTCACTGTTTTTCGCTGCGTATTTTTGGGTTCTTTTTCCGCACGTTGTAGCTCGAGGACAGTGAGAATAGGCTCGATTCCAAAAGATATGCCAACAGCAGGGAATTCTTTTGTTCCTCTAAGGTACGATCCGATCATCTTGTCGTAGCGCCCGCCGCCGGCAAGCGACGAAGTGAATTTGCTTTGGTCAGAAAGGAAGACCTCAAACACAGGGCCGGTGTAGTACGCGAGCCCTCGGGAAAGGCAGAGCGAGAACACAACATTCCGTTCGTCGACAAATGAAAGCAGCTGTTCGATCTCTTTGAGCCCGTCGGCCGCTGTCCTGTTGTTGACAAGGGTTTTGAGCGCTTCAAGCTTTGTGATATTGGAGCCTTTGGTGGCAAGGATTTTCATGAGGCGCTCAACTGCATCGTTGTCGATTCCCTTTGATTTTAGTTCTTTCTTGACGTCTTGCAGGCTTGTTTTCTTGAGTTTGTCGATCTCGAGGATCACTTCCACTTTCTTGCTGTCAGGAATTTCAAGCGAATCGAGGATGCCATCAAGTAATTTGCGGTTGTTCACTTCGATGACGACGTCAAGGCCGAGGCGTTCGAATACGCTTTGCGCCATTTTCACGCAGAGTGCATCTGCAAGCATGCTGGATGCCCCGACGATGTCAGCGTCGCACTGCATGAATTCACGGTACCGTCCAAGCTTGATCGGGCCGTCCCTGAACACATGGCCGATCGCGTAACGCTTGAAGGGCATCTTGAGTGATGGATTCATTCCGACAAAACGTGCAAGAGGGACTGTCAGATCGTAGCGTAAACACAAGTCACGCTCGCCCTGGTCTTTGAAGCGGAATGTTTCTTTGAGGATCTCCGCGCCGCCGGCATACTTTGCTGATAATACATCAAGGCGCTCGATGATGGGTGTCTCTAGCGGTGAGAAGCCGTACAATTCAAATGTTGTGCGCAGCAAATCCACGACCTGCTGTCTTGCGATCTTGTCCTGCGGTGCAAAATCGCGCACACCTTTTGCGGTTAAGAGTTCCATAGAATGGAAGCAGAGAAGGTGATTCTTAAAGGTTTTGGCGATCAGACTGCAAGCCAGCGCAGTTTGCAACGAAGTTTGCTGAGCGCACGCGCTTCGATCTGCAGAATGCGCTGGCGGGAGACGCCGAGATCCTTTCCGATGGTCTCAAGCGTTTCCTCCTCACCCTGCAGCTGTTCAAATCCGAAGCGACGACGGACGACGATTTCTTCGCGGGGGGTCAGGGCCGTCTTGATAAGATCCGCTATTCTATCATAAAGTTCATTCACAACAGCGTTGTCACAAGGCAGAAAGTCGTTTTCTGTGTCTTTCAGGAATCGTTCCTCGAAGGTAGCTTTGTGGCCGCCGTGGCGTGTGGTCTCATGTCCATAAATATCTACCCACGTTCTTTTAAAACCATGATAGATCGCGATCGCTTGGAGTGCTGATACGCCTATGACTTCTTGTATTTTTGCAATAGTTGCAGTTTTACCGGCGTCTGCATTCATGATTGGTTTAACCGCTGAAACCACAGGAACAGGTAACCTGAACAAACCCACATCTTGCATTCCTGCGTGGTACATGGTCGTTGCGGCCCAGATAGATATATGGGTCGAAAGCTTGCCTTTTTTTGGGTCGTATTTTTGCAGTCCTTTCAGGATACCGATTGCGCCTTCCTGCACAAGATCCTCGAGAGGTGTGGGCGAACCTTTTAGTGATAACAGTTTGCTCCCTTGATTCGTGCTTATGCACCAGCCAGATCCATTTGTTATTGCAGATGCAATTTTGAGAAGCCACGGCTGCAGTTTCTTGCTTAGGTCTTCTTCGATCTGGCTTTGCCTTGGGTGTTTTTCATTATTTCCACCGTATCCTTTCTGAATGAACTCATGGTATTCCACGCCTAAATCATTGAGGCAGTGCCAACTATTTCGGTATTGCTCTTCTGTTAATGATCTCGCAAGAAGTCGCGTATCTTTTTCATTGGCGAGTCTAAGAGATTCGTTGCAATTGATAATTCTTAATTGACAGTCTGGAATGTCCATCATGGCGATGAACCTATCGAGTTCTTCATCCAGGCGGCACTGAGTGTTTGCGTAGGAAATTTCTTTGTCCATGTGTTGAACCTCTAAGGAGAGAACGGAAAAAGGTTCTCTTAGTAATGCCTGATGTACTGATCTACGAGCTTAGATGCAAGGATGTGACCCAGGTTCTTGCGCAGGTGCTTAATCACTGTAGTGAGCACATGGGAGCGGTATCGTTCGATGTCCGCAGTGGGTGGCAATGATGTGCAGCTGATCCGTTCTTCGTATAGGAACATCTCGCTTGCGATGAAGATCTTTGCCTTTGGGTCA
This sequence comes from Candidatus Woesearchaeota archaeon, assembly GCA_016219765.1. Taxonomy (GTDB): domain Archaea; phylum Nanobdellota; class Nanobdellia; order Woesearchaeales; family UBA11576; genus JACQX01. The sequence goes on along the minus strand of JACRKM010000178.1, from coordinate 7,751 downwards.
TGCCGTTTCTTGTCGACGGGCAGGCTACAGTAGACTTGCAGCGTTGAGAACGCGTCCGGGCCGAGCGCCGTAGCGTAAGCCGGCATTCCTGGCTTTTTGGCCAGCTGCTTGCGGACGCGCTTACTGAGGAGGATTGCACCGTTGCTGGCGACCTTGCAATCGACGTCTCGCCGTGTGAATAGCAACTGGAAGCTTGGCTCCCAGCGGTACGCGTCGACTATCGCTTCGAGTGTTTCGCGATGCAGGTCTTTGCTGTTTCTGCGAGTGTTGTGGAGGATAGCCTCATCACGCGTTACGTACTTTACTTCTGTGATTATATTTGAGCCGGTCGGGTTGTTTGCTTGTCTATTTACTTCAGCAGCATTTGAAGGGAAGGATTCCAGGTTTCCTCGGTAGAAGTGCAGCGCTCGTGTGCGCACAGCACCGGTGCCTTCAACGAAGTATACTCCTGCAGGTGTGAATGAGGAGTGCATGGCGTTGAATCCTTCTTCGCGCAGTTCGCGCTTCAAGCCGTCGAGGGATGTTCTGTCGACAGGCCCATAATCCAAATCGAGGTTGCACCTGCCGCCAGGGGTCTTCCAGTATTTTGAAATTCCCATCTTACCGTGGTTTGTTTTTGCAGGATTGCGTTCCTTGACGACCAGATGTGTGTCCTCGTATCTCACAAGGGCGCTTGCACGTACCTCGATGAGTGTTGACGTGTAATGGTTTTTTGAGCTCACGGTTTATTCTCTCTAATATTTTCTTTGACTTTAATAGACAACTCCTACGACAACGCCGCGGACGTCTTCAAAGCGTATTTTCTGCGGATCGGCTGCTGGATTATTGTCTCCTTTTACCAAAAAGAAGATCCCGTTATCGTCAACCTCTTTGGATATGACTCGATGTATTATGAGGTCATTGGTGATTTTTGATTGGTAGGAAACCACATCGCCCACGTGAATGTCCTCGGGGTTTGAGGGGGCGATCTCGATACTGTTGGCTCCTTTGTCGAGAAAAGGATCCATGGAGTTAGTGTCTGTAAACTGCGCCCAGGAAGCTTTTGGAATATCAAGTACGACCTTATCATTATAAACGTGAACTTGGCTTTCTGAGATGTGATCTGCTGGAGATAACCGTTCAGGAGCCTTATTAAATCCTGAATATGGGGAAAATGAGAAAAAGTAAGGTTTCTCTAAGTCAACGGCAAAAAGACTGCTTATAAGGCTGTTTGCAACCCACCCCAAGGAAAATATCAGTAATACAAGTATGACAATACGTTTTTGCAGCATAAAAACCCCCAAACACACACAATGAATATTCACTGGACAGTAGTCGTCCTATAAAAAGCTTTCTTGTATGGCAAGGTAAGAATTAGCTTTAAAGCCCTGTTTGGGAGACTTTAAAGTGCATTAAGATTATGTGCCATTTTATTAGATCGCCAAGTGATTTTGTGAAGATATCATTTCTGCGACGTCGCTGCTGCGAGGTCACCCACGAAATATACCTGAAGGGTCTATTTTGAAGAAACCGGTCAGATGTCCTACGTAGTCCGTCGCCGCCAGACAGGGTACCCTCACAGGGATGTCTGGTGGCGCAGGAATGTTTTTCACCAACACTAAAAGCGCACCAAGCAAACAACTCTATAGAATTGCGAGCATTATGGCGGCGCTGTGAGCATAATAGTTAAACAAACATTATTATTCTAAAAATTAATAAACACACATAAGTAAAATGTTTCGATGGAAATCATTGCAGACCTGCACATGCATTCGCGCAACTCGCGTGGCTGCAGCAAGGACCTTGACCTTGAACACACTGAAAAGTATGCAAAACTTAAAGGGATTCATCTTCTGGGAACAGGCGACTTCACGCACCCAGCATGGAATGCCGAACTAAAGAAAAAGCTCACAGAGACTTCTGCAGGAAGTGGAATCTTTCAGACAGCGACAAAGCAGCAGTACTTGCTTCAAACGGAAATATCTCTAGTGTACACGCAGGACGGTAGAGGCAGGCGCGTACATCAAATCGTCCTGGCGCCATCATTCGAAGTTGTCGATCAAATTGTCGAGTATCTCAAACGGCACGGCCGCGTTGATTACGACGGCAGGCCGATTTTCAAAATTCCTAGTGATAATTTTGTCTACGAACTTCATAAGATTTCGCATGATATAGAAGTGATTCCAGCACATATCTGGACTCCGTGGTTTGCATTGTTTGGATCGAAGAGCGGATTCAATAGCATCAAGGACTGCTTCGGCGACCAGGTCAAGCATGTGCACGCACTTGAGACAGGAATGTCAAGCGATCCTGCCATGAATTGGAGGCTCTCGCAGCTCGACCAATTCAACATCGTCTCGTTTTCAGACGCACACTCTTACTGGCCTTGGAGAATTGGAAGGGAAGCGACGATTTTTGAGGTAAAGCAGGTCACGTACAAAAATATCGTTGCCGCGTTGCGAACCGCACAAGGGCTCAAAGGGACAATCGAGGTAGATCCGGAGTATGGCAAATACCACGAAGATGGACATCGCGCATGCGGAGTGTGCATGACGCCTCAAGAATCACTTGCAAATAAAAACCTTTGTCCTAAATGCAAACGTCCGCTGACGATTGGCGTGCATCATCGCGTTGAAGAATTGGCTGACAGGCCTGTCGGGTTCAAACCAAAGAATCGGCCGCCGTTCACTACGGTGCTTCCACTCGCCGAGATAATTGCGCACGTTGAAAATAAGGGCGTCGGGACAAAAAGTGTGTCAGCACAGTACTACCGATTGCTGCAACTCGGTTCAGAGTTTGATGTTTTATTGCGGGTGACGCCACAAGACATTGCAAGGATTGGTGGCGACAGGATTGCCGCTGCGATTCTGAAAAGTCGCGAAGGAGCTATCAAAATGAGCCCAGGCTACGATGGCGAGTACGGGCATCCTGTGTTTGATGTTTGAGAAGAAAAATGTCCGCCTCACGGGTTTGGGGTGGGCGGCACTTTGAATTAATTATCTTCTGCGGGCAGATCTTCTAGCGCTTGATGAGCGTCGGGATGCTTTTCGTCTCGAAGCTGATCGCCTTGAGGATCTCTTTGCCGCACTTCGTCGCCTTGATGCTCGCCTTGCTGAACGCTTGGCAGATCTCTTGGCTTTTTTTCTTCGTGCTGCCATGTTACACCTCATTTTTTATCTTTTGCACGCGTTTAAACGCGCAGAAATAAGTTTGTAGCCCTTTTTCTTTAAAAATGTTTCGTTTTTCTGAAATCTATTGCGCGTTTTGCACACGCATGCGCTCTTGCATCTGTTTCGATAATTCACGATATGCAAAATCTGCAATCGGCTTTAAGTTTACAATATCTTCTTCATTGTATTGTACAATGCGATCAAGATATCCTGGGTTGCCAGATTCTTTATACAAGTTCCACAATAATACTGCATCTTCACCAGTCATTCCTTCGACTTCTTTACGCCTTCTTATCCCGAGGGACTGCTCGATTTTCTTAAGCCCTCCATCATAACCGAGTTTCTTGAGTGCAAAGCGCAAATCAAGATGAGGAACAGAAGGAATTGAGCCGTGAAAGTATCGATTGATAACCGGAACATCAAATGATCTTCCATTGAATGTAACAAGCATTTTTGCTCCTTCTATCGCGCGTGCGAATGTTCCATGATCAAGATTGATTCCCTTGACAAGCGTTTTTGTCTCATTGCCGTCGTATACGCCGATGACTGTGATATCCCCATAATATCCTGTTGTTTCGATATCAAGAAAGACACAATCGTCATGAAAGAAATCATACAGGCGCCATGTTTCGCCAGCAGGAAGAACATCTGTAAAATAAGAAGAATCCATCGCATACAATCGTGAGCGGGCTATAGCAAGTTGACGGTCATAATGAGATTTTCTTGCGGGGGAGATCCCAGTAATCTTCTTTGTTTGTGAAAATGAGGCCCAAGAATGAATGCCTTGTTGCCAGATTTGATGTTCAGTACGTGAACGTACACCCTCCAGCAACACAAAGCTCTTTTGGATCATGATTCAGAAAAAGCAGTACGAATTTATATTGCTTGCGAGGGCACAGCGTTATTGAAAACCTCTGAAGTGCCGGCACAATCACCGCCACCGCCTTTTCGCGAGAGATGGAACTTTTGCAAGAACGGCCGACAGGGGGGGATGCCCCATCGGGGAATGTCGGCAATAAACAAGGACTGAAATATCACGAGCCTGGCGTGGCGGTGATTGAGTCGAGCGTAGCGAGGCGATGCCGGCACAATCAGTCAGTAGGTTTTCAATAACGCCGAGGGCACAGTTCTGGAGTGTAATGCAACTAACAGGAATTTGGAGAACAAGAACGTGAAAGATGAGCCGCTATTTATAAGGTTTCAGTTTCTTTGAGCAGTTTTTATTGAAGTCTTCATAAGTTTTTTATATGATCATTGAAATCCTGGGATTTATGAGCAAAAACCCCAAAGAATTTGTGCTGCTTGCATTGCTTTTAATAGCCATTGTGAGTTTTGGATGTGCGCTAAAGAGCAGTCCTACTGGTACAGGTACTGGTACAGAAGTTCAAGAACAATCGCATCAAACGCCAGAGCAAGAGCCGATAAGTGAAGAGCCGATAAGTGGACAGGTAGTGCCTACAACGCAGAAACAGACGAATGATTTCTTTCAGCTTCTTGCACGCGCCGAATCCTTGCAATCATTCCAATATAACTTGAGCGACAGCGAGCTTGATGAGAAATATTATTTTTTTGTCAGACAGCGCATTGTGAAGATGCAGCTTGAAAAGCCACGTTACTTAGATGACGGAACAGTCTATGATGAAGTGTTCATGGATCGCATCAAGAAAGTTGCTCTGTCGCACTGCAGCAGGCGTTTCTGCGAAAAACCAAACATCGACAAGAGACTCGAAGTGGTAAGCTTCAGCGATTATTATCAGTTTGATCCTGTGGAACAAATGTACAAGGCCGCAAAACCAACATTTGTTGCTGACGAGGTGCTGAATGACAACGATGTTAAGAAATTTAGTATGCTTTACGACAACCGTTACCCTGGGTTCATTTGGGTCCAGTCATATTATGGATTTCCTATGAAACTTGAATATGATATTGATGATGGCAATACGCGCACCCTCGTCTTTGAAAACATGCTGGTCGACAGTGTGCGGCTCGGCCAGATATCAACGCCGTTCAATTTCACAGTCGGTACGAAGAATTATTTCACGTTCTTTCATTATCTTGGTATTTACCCGGGACAGCCGAATGCATCAAATACGCTGCCGGTCTGATTGATTTTACGTAAGAAAAGTGCCCACTTAAATAATCACTAATGAGCCATCCTACGTTAATAATCTAAATTTTATAATTTTAACGATGGTCTTCTCGTTGACAGTACGATTGTAGTAGTGCTTGTATGTTTCATACATTCTTTGAGTAGAAGAAAACTTTTCATGACCTTCCCAGTCATTCGGTGACAATTTGCCAAGAGTATTTTCGTCGACTGCAGTGACGCGTGCTCGTGCGAATTCCTTTTGTGTTTCCGAAATTACAAGAGACAATTCATCGCCTACAGATAAGTCCTTGTCATCGTACAAACGCCAGGTTGTTGTTTTTGAGCCGTCCAATACCTGCTTGCTCAGATTAGATTTGAATTTAAGAGTTTTCATACGAGAAAGAGAAATTGTCAGGATATAAATTTTTGCAGGATTTCGTTCATTGATAACTATTAACGAAACTGCTCTTTCAACCTCTCCAAGAACGACTGCGGTGGCGTGATCTTCTCGCCAAGCTCTTTTGCAAGGTCTTTGAGTATGTCTTTTTGTTTTACCGTGAGATTTATCGGTGTATGCACGATCACTTTGACAAATTCGTCTCCGTAACCGTCACGGCCCATAACAGGCAGCCCTTTTCCTTTCATTCGAAATAATGTGTTGCTCTGTGTGCTGGAAGGGATCACGAGTTTTGCCTTTCCGTCCATGGTCGGTACATGGATCTCATCGCCGAGCGCAACGCTCACAAATGACACAGGAACTTCGATGTATAAATCGCTGCCTTTTCTTTCAAACACGTTATGGGGTTTGACGCTGACTGCGATGTAGAGGTCTCCGCTTCGTGCCCCAGCTTCTCCCGCTTCCCCTTCGCCAGGCATGCGAAGCATGCTTCCTTCGTCGATTCCTTTGGGTATCTTGATTTTTATCTTGTGGATTTTTTCAATCCGTCCTTCACCATGGCACGTTGGGCAAACTTTCTTGATGGTTTTACCTGATCCGCTGCAGTAACGGCAAGTCGACTGCGTCTGGAATAATCCGAACGGCGTGCGCTGCGTGCGCTTGAGCGTGCCTGTTCCACGGCATTCATCGCACGTCTTGATGTCTGACTTTGATTCTGCGCCTGTGCCATCACATGCGGAGCATAAATCGATGCGTGGAAGGTCGATGTGCTTCTCCGCGCCGTTGTACACGTCTTCAAGATCAATCTTCAGATCGTAGCGTAGGTCGCTTCCTCGTTGTGGACCGCGGCGCCGCCCCATCCCACCGCCAAAGAAGTTTTCAAAAATGTCGCCAAAGTCAAAGGTGCCGGCAAATCCTCCGAGGTCGCCAAAGTCGAAACCTCCGGCGCCTCCCTGAAATCCTGGCATGTCTGCTGTGCCGTACTGGTCGTAGTGCGACCGTTTCTTGTCGTCACCAAGGACTGCCGCGGCTTCGTTGATTTCCTTGAATTTTTCTGCACTGCCGACTTCTTTGTTGAGGTCTGGATGATATTTCTTTGCAAGGCGCTTGTAAGCTTTCTTGATTTCGTCACGCGTTGCATTGCGGTCAACGCCAAGAATTGAGTAGTAATCCTTTGCCATCATGCTGCCTTTCGCCTGTTTTGTTGATTATGTACTGAATGCGCGATTTCGGTGATTTCGTTGTCAAGAATTTCTTCTTTGATCTCATCAGCAGGCCTTGTTTTTGCTTGTTCTTTGCTTACGAGAGGCTGTTCGACGTGCAGCAACACTAATTCGTGCATGTCTCCAAGCAGTTCCCATTCAACCTGCTTGGCAAATGTGTAGATTTCAGAGATGATGCTCTCGGCCCGGGGGTAGCATTCACGAATATATGCAAAACGTTTGTCAAGGGTTACGATGCGGCCGGGGTTCACGCGCAAATCTGCATAAAATATGATCTTTTGTTCAACTGTTTTCGGCACTAGTTTGTCTGTGCGCAAATTTTCAGGACAGTGCGTCTCGACGACTTCGGCTATGTGGGGCAGCCCACGGCTTCGAAGATAGTCTCCTCCTTCTTTGCCGTGGTTTCCTCTGGCGCTGTGCTTTACGACATCATGTAAGAGGGCGGCGACTGATACAAGGTCCGCATCTACATGAATTCCGCGTCTTTTTGCGATTGAGCACACTGCTCGCGCAACACCTTGCACGCGTCGTGAGTGGTTGATGAATAAATCATGCGCTCCGCTGTCGTGCAGGATCTGGATGCATTCTTCTTCTGATGGCAGGCGCAATTGCTGTGATTTCATGAATGACAAATGCAGGCGCCTCTATTTATTCCTTATGTATTTCTCGTATTTGTTTAGCTAATCACTCTCACAGCGCCGCCACCGACCTGCGAGCGAATGCGGTGGTTTGATGTAGGTGCGCTTGCTTGTCGGTGCATTGAGCGTGTTGTGCTTTGTCATAATCATTCCTGCGACTCATGACAACCCCGCAGCGTAGATGTACCCTGGGAACATCAGGCGACCTTCGGTCACCTACGATATGTACAGACTAAACTATTTTGGGGGACCCCG
>JACRKM010000177.1 GCA_016219765.1 Candidatus Woesearchaeota archaeon | reverse complement strand
TTTAAATCCTTCGTATCATTTGTGTCTAAAACCGTTTCATACCCGGTGGCGTGTGTGGCTGAATGATTCTCAAAAAGGTTTGAGGTGGCGCTTGGCTGCGAGGGAATAAATGAGGCTTGTACCCCTGCCTGCACTTCTGCCCCTGCATCGTTTCCTTCTTGATGGCTTGTGCCTAGGTCTGCTTCAAGCAAAAAGTTTGCGCCAGAATCCATTGGAACAAGGATATGAGAGGTCTCTGCAGGCGCTGCTCTATGCCCGGTCGTCGCGCCAAGGTCTGGGAATTTACCTGCTAATACGTTGCATAGTACGTATTCACGAAAAGAAATGAGTTTCTGGCACACCGACGAGAACATCGCTTTTTCTGAAGGAAGCATGTGCGAGGTATTCGCGATCGTCATGCCTGTGCGTGAACGATTGAGCGCAAGGTTAAGAATCTTCTTCTCGCGACGGTCATACAGGTCCTTCAGGATCTTACGGACATTCTCAAGCTCAAGGCGTACACGATCATCTGTAAACAATAGTTGAGAAGGGTCTACATGGTTCTGCAACATCGCTTTTTTTTCGCTTAAGTACAGCAGTACATCTTCGTAGAAGCTCTCATCAATCTTTTGCAGATCTTCCCTGTTCTTTTCAATACGAAGAAGCTCAAAGAGCGTCTCGTAAGTGATCACCACGCTTTTTTCCTGCATCAAAACCCCCATTTACGTAAGATGAATGAATCTGTCTGGCTATTTAAGATTTTTTATAAATTTTATACCGTCGCACTTCACGTCGATGAACATTTATAAAGCAATCGCGGTTTCCCAGCCTTACCATGGCAGAACTTCGATTCGATGATTTTGCATTTGCAGAAGACTCCGCCGATCATGCACTATTGCGAGTACGCTTCCTGGACATATTCTATTTTCCGCTCCTCAAGGAAGACCTTGCGAAGATCGGCGACTTTTCACTAGACGAGCAAGATGCCCATAAAATCCTTTTTCCTTATGAATCCCAAGCGCGCGCTGAACGAAAATTCAAAATGCTATTGCCAAAGGGATTTGTGCAATTACGCTCAGGGCTTAATCAGAATCCTACACTCTACGTCCACAGCAACAGCGGCATTCCGCTTATAGGAAGCCTTGCTTTTGGAATTGTTGACCGCGGAACAAACATAGTGGAAGTAAAGCCCATCACAGGATGCAACCTCAACTGTACATTCTGCTCTGTAGATGAAGGAAGTTCTACACGAAAAAAAACAGACATTGTCGTTGAAAAGGATTATTTAATAGATGAATTGCGCAAGCTCCTCGAATATAAAGGAGATGTTAAGATCGACGTCTACATCAACACGCACGGCGAGCCTACCCTGTACGCAGATCTTGAAGGACTTATTGCAGGCATCCGCAGATTGCCTCAGGTTGCCAAGATCGCACTAATCACCAATGGAACAATGCTGAACGAACCGCGTATCAACGCGTTCATCGCAGCAGGGCTCACACAACTTGATCTTTCCATCAATGCATTAAGCCATGAAAAAGCAAAGGAGCTTGCAGGGACGAACGTGTACAACATTGAACACATCAAACGCATCGCCCGCTACGCCGCATCAAAGCTTCACCTTATTCTCGCGCCTGTCTGGCTTCAAGGAATCAATGATAACGAGATAGAAAAAATAATTGCTTTTGCAAAAGAGATCGGTGCCACCGTCGGAATCCAAAACTTCTTAAATTACGCCCCGGGGCGCAATCCAACAAAGGAATTGCCGATGGAAGATTTCTTCAAGAAGCTTCAAGAGCTTGGGAAGAAGTACGCTGTGGAGCTCGTCCGTCGGGATCATACGGTCTTTTCCACAAGGGAATACCCAAAGCCATTCAAACGAGGAGATTGCGTGTCAGCAATCATCGTTGCGCGAGGAAGGATTGGGCAAGAGCGTCTTGCCGTTGCAGAGGGGCGCGTCATTGCAGTGAACGGAACGAATAAGGACGCCGGCACTGTCCGCGTGAAGATCGTGCGCGATAAGAACAACATTTTTATTGGAACTGCGCTGTGATTCGAATCCTGCAGCAGTCAGCCTAAGATTTATGTTGGCATTGTATGCGAGCATCTTATTGATGAGAAGCCCAAAGAGATTTGGTAAACTAATTCTTTTTTGGCGAAAAGAAAAATAATAAAAAATTAAAAAAATTAAGAAACGCTTACACCTTCGGTGCAGCAGCTGCTGGTGCAGCGGGTACTTCGACAGGCGTGACAGTGAATTGTGTCAGGCTTGTACCTGTCACTTTCACTTCGCTGCCTTTCAGCTTGCCAGAAGCCTGGTGCGTCTTGAAGTCAGCAAGGACACGTGTTGCACGAGTTGTGTCATCTGCACTCCATCCTGCAACGACCAAAGCGACGTTCGTTCCGCTCTCGACGAGCTTGAGCACCGCTTCGCCTTCAGACAATCCGCTCGCTTCACCACAGGCAGGGTATGTCTTACCCAGCACTTCTGCAGTCACCGAGTTGATGCAAGATCCGCCCACTGTGACGAGGTTTGCTGCTTTTGGATCAGAGACCTGGCTTGCAAGAAGCGCGGAACCAATTTCGATTCTCTGCGGCTTCTCAACAGTTACAGTTCCTGAACCACCTGTCTTTGTGATAGTCTTTTCAAACGTCACAAAGACTTGCGGCAGCAGTTGCTCCAACGGGTACCAGATCTTGATAGTGTCTGGGTCGTTGTCCTCGTTTGTTTCCTCAGTAAGGACTCCGTAGTTGGTCATGCCACGTTTCACGTTGTCATTCTCCTTAATCGTCTTAGGCGACAAGCCAACCCCTGCGTTCGAACTCACATCTGCATCTAACTTCGTACTCGCGACGGTGAGGCTTATGTTGAACCTTTCGGGATTAGCTGGCGCTTCATCGAAGTTCGATGGGTCAGTCCACAACGTCATATTGACGTTTCCTGGAGCATTGGCATCGGTCTGAGTGCCAAGATCAAGCCAGCCACCACCACGCAAACTCACGTTTGCTTTTCCTCCAAGCGTTCCATCGTCATCCAAGTCGACGGACAGCTTGAACTTCGAATCATTCGAGTCGCCACTGGTTACGAGCACAGTGTAATCGAAGGTGTACCCTCCAACATTCAAGGTTCCGTTACAGTTACCGGCCGCTGCGCACGTTGCGTTGGCGGCTGTGTACTGTGACGTCACTTGACCTCCTGTTCCTACATCCGTCAACTGGAGCTGGTTATTTGACGTATCAACGGAATCTAGTTTCATGATCCGTGTGACACCAGTCTTGGTACCGCCATTGTGGCTTAAGACAAACCAGTCATGTTTGTCAATGGTGTAGTTTCCAGCGTTTGTAGGCGGACCCGCGCTTAGGGTGAACCACAAATTGTCGTCCCTGTCTCCGTACTTCGTGCTTGTCGCTCCATTTGCAAAAAGGAGCCGAACACTGTCGTATTTCACGCCCTGTGAGTTCTCGAAGCTTAAGCGGTATTCATCATCGCCGCTCCCTTTGAGTTCAACAAGCGAGGTTCCTGGTGCGCTGAGACCTTCGTAGCGAACGTCCCAATAGTTTCCAAGCATTCCTTGAGGCTCATCGAGCATCTCACGCAGACCGTGGCCGGGCATGATATAGGCATCATCTCCACCAGCGCCATCAGCCTGCAACACGTACGAAATCTTATTGAGACGCACGGTGCTCGAGGTATTCGTAAAGTCTATGTTGACTTCCGCATCCTCGATAGTTTCCTCAGATGCC
>JACRKM010000176.1 GCA_016219765.1 Candidatus Woesearchaeota archaeon | reverse complement strand
CGTCACTATCAATTCGACAGGGGTTTGCGAGAACTCCAGATCAACCTTTGGGACATCCACTTTTTTCCAAATGTACTTCGCAAGCTCTGCTTCCTTAAACGAAACCTTCTTCTTCGTCAAGTTCGTGATGCGCACAGAGAAACTCTTCTCATATACTCCACTCCATTCAAAATCTTCCATCGCGGTTTCAATATTATCGAGCTTTGACTCAAAGAGAAACCGATACACTTTTTTCGTCAGGCCTAACCGTTTCCACTTGAAGTTCGCATCGCAGATGAGGACTCGGCCAATCAGTTCAGCGGGCTCTGTTTTTGCAAGCGCGAGAACCTCTTCTCTTGCAAGTTCAGGATAGTCACCTCCCAATAGAAAGATACATCTCATGCGCCTAATCAACGAAAGTCGATATATAAATTGTCGTTGATACAAAAACCAAGCAAGAATTATTTACGCAGAATTTGCGCGGAAGTGCGGGCCAAACACACTAACGCCACTACTTTGCGCGTTGACGCTTTTCAAAATATTCTTGGATCGCCGGATTCTTTAATGGCGCCGCAGCAGGACCAAGGCCAAAATAATTCTTGTCTGCACTTGTTCCCCACGAGTACTCGCCAGGTTCTGTCTTAGTGCCCTTTGCAGAGAATTCCTTGAGATCTGTTCCCTTCTTAAGATGGTAATAAATCAAGCGACTGGAGACCCTTGGAAACAAATCCATGTACGCCTTTGCAATGTCATACGCATACCCGTCGCCCAAAACAGCCAATATATTGACAATGTTTTGGCGGACAACGCTCTTTGCAGGACGACCTCTTGCCTTCATGGTGTATGGCCAAAGGGAAAACAGTATAAAAAAGTTTTGTGAGCCGAATGACAATAAATACTGGGTAATAAGTAATAAATAGAGGAAGCGTGCGATCAGCACTTTCCTAAGCGGGGCTGTAGTGTAACTTGGTATCACACAGCGTTCGGGACGCTGTAATCGGGGTTCAAATCCTCGCAGCCCCATGCTTTATTGCGTAACTCGTAAAGAACTAAACACTGATAACGTTCAGACCTTCGACGCCGGCAAAATCCTTGCCATTTCTCGTCACCAGGGTTACATTATGCACGAGCGCGATGCATCCGATCATCAGATCAGCATCCTGCGTCGGTTTGCCCAGCCTTTTGAGCAAGGCATACTGCTCTCCAAATTTCCTGCAAGCCTCCTCGTTAAAGTCCAACAGCTCCGCATTATCGATGAAATCGTCGACGAGCTTGACTGACTCTTCCCTTCGAGCTGCAAGATTGGCTCCCTTGTAGAGCTCGCAGGCGATGATTGAAGTGATGCAATAGTGCCCACCGAGGTTTTCGAGTTTTGCAAGAATGGCACGGTCACCGCGAAAGAGATCGACCACAACGTTCGTGTCGAGGCAATAGTGCATCAGAAATCCGCCTGTCTTGCCTTGAACCGCTTACGGTCAGCTTCCAGCGTCTTTGCGATACTCTTTGCCTCGTCATCTGATCCGGGCCACCCGCCACAGAAATCCGCAAGCGAGCGCCGTGATTTTCCAACAACCCGTATCACCACATCAGAGAACGATTCGCCCTTGTGCTTTGCTGACTTCATCTCATCATATGCCTCATCTGACAGTGAAATAACCTTTGTCATGCCAATGCGCATATGCATACACATATAAAAAAGTTTCCTTTCAGTGCTTAATGGCACAGTGAATACTTTAATATAGATAGATAATTCCTTTTTTTATGATAAGAGAGTTCCTAAAGAGGATAGTAATATATAAATAGTAAGATAGTTTACATTTGTCGGATGGCAAACACACTCAAAGAACGCATTCTGGCAAAGCTTGCAGACGATCCAAGCAAACTGTATAGCATCAAGGATCTTGCAAAAACGCTCAATTCCGCGTATTCTCATACACACCTCTTTGTTCAGCAACTTGCCAAAGATAGGATTGTAACCATCCAGAAAGTAGGCAATGTATCGATCGTCAAACTCAACCCTGCAGAGCCGCGCACACTTGCATCGCTCGCACTGATATCATACCAGAAGACTGCAGAGTGGCAGCAAAAAGACGCGCGTGCACAGAAGATAATGGAACGACTGCTGGTTGTTTCTGATAACATACACTGCGCGCTTATCAAATCAAACAAAATTATCCTTGTTGTACCAGAAAATGTAGGTGGTGTTGATTTTGGCATCTTTCAAAACCGCAGCGTCATCAATGCAGCTGAGTTTGTGAAGAACAAAACATACTATCAAGACTGCGTTGTACTGCATGGAGCAGAAAAGTATTGGGAAATCCTGCTTGGCAGCACGCAGTGAATAACAATAATGAGAAATAATTTACGATAAAAAAAAGGTATTTGTTTAGCTAATCACTCTTACAGCACCGCCACCGATCCTTGCAAGCTGATGCCGCTGGTTGATATGGCTGCGACTTGCTTGCCGGTGCATTGAGCGTGTTGTGCTTTGTCATAATCATTCCTGCGACTCATGACAACCCCGCAGCGTAGATGTACCCTGGGAACATCAGGCGACCTTCGGTCACCTACGATATGTACAGACTAAACTATTTTGGGGGACCCCG
>JACRKM010000175.1 GCA_016219765.1 Candidatus Woesearchaeota archaeon | reverse complement strand
CTCGATTACATGATTCCATTATACAATCGTGGTAATCTGCGTATACGTATTTAGCGGTTGCTGATATATAAAACTTGCGCAAGCTGACAATGGTTACTTATCGGTTTTAAGCACACGAGAGTACAAAAATGGCTTCAAATGACATAAAATGCATATACAATTTGAAGAATTGTGCGATTAACCTTTGAGCAACCAGTGTCAGCAAAAGAAGAATTTTTATAAAAGGTGTGTTGTCATAAAAAGTATGGCAAGCGCCTAACCCAGCACTAAAGTGCTGGGCTTGTTCGGCGCTTGCTCGTTCATAATTTTTAGGACACCAAAAGCCAGAAAGCCATTCATCTGCGTGCTAAAGCGCGCGGCTTTCTGGTTTTTGCGTGTAAATCACTTTTCCATCATCATAGGTTTCATTTTCCTGAATTATCGAAAAAAAAGTAAGAGTTGTTTATCATGACTGACGTCCTCTGTGTAGTTACACCGTTTAGTTACGGAAGGCTGGATTCTGTTGGGCCTAAGTGCCCGAATTTGGGTCTTGGTTTTATTGCGGCGGTTATAGAGGAGATGGGGTATGATGTAAAGATTTTGGATTGTTTTGGTTTGGAGCTTACAAAGGAGGAGACGTTCAAAGAGATGGAGCGGCATAATCCGAATGTTGTGCTTGTGGGTGCTGTTACGGCGAATTTTACTATTTCGATGGACGTCCTGAAAAAGTCTAAAGAGCTTAATCCAGCTGTGGTGACTGTGATCGGTGGGCCGCATGTGACCGTGAATCCTGAGAGTGCGTTTGAAGAGAGGGGGGTTGTTGATTTTGTGGTTATTGGCGAGGCGGAAGAGACGATCGCAGAGTTGCTTTGCTATATCAAAAAGAAATCGGATGTTCCGTTGCATCGGATAAAGGGAATTATTTATGTTGATGAAAGTGGAAAAATGGTGAGGACAGAAAAGAGAGGTGTTGTAAAATTCTTGGACAAGCTTCCTATGCCAGCATACCACTTGTTTCCGATGGATAGATATCATTCCTACGGTTGGCTCAACCTCGGACGCAAATTCTCGACAATGATTACTTCGCGAGGGTGTCCCTTCAAGTGTAGATTCTGTCAGAGTTCGCAGCAGGCGCAATTTTGGCGTCAACGCTCGGCAGAGAATGTGTTCAAGGAGATTCAACTTCTGTATGATGTGTATGGAATTCGGCACATATATTTTCAGGATGATGAATTCTGTGTGAATCACCAGAGGATCATTGATATCTGTGATAAAATAAAAGAAGCGAAGATGGATCTTGCGTGGGAGTGTTTGACACGCGTAAACCATGTAGACGAAGCTCTGCTCAGTTCCATGGCGAGCGCGGGGTGTAAGAGCGTGCTTTTCGGCGTAGAGACCGGATATGAAGAAGGTTTTAAGAAGATTAACAAGCCAATCAGCTGTGATATGGTGGTCCGGGCCGTCCGCATTGCAGAGAAATGTGGCATTATGACAAGAACAGCGTTTATTCTCGGTTTTCCGTGGGAAGGTGAAGAGGAGATGCGCAAAACGATAAAGTTTGCCAAGAAAGTTAATGCAGATCTAACTTTTTTTAATGTTCTGACTCCATATCCGGAGACGCCGTTGCATGAAGAGATGGTAGCGAAGAACCTTTTTGAACAGCCCGATAATTATGACATGCACATAATTCACGGCACTGACCCGTTGATACGCACTGAAAAATTGACTTCAAAGCAATTAAGATATTGGTGCGGAAGGGCGGTCCTTGAATTCTATCTCCGGCCAAGTTACATATGGAAGAAGGTGAAAAAAGTAAAAAGCTGGGGCGAATTCAAGAGTAATTTCTTTAGCGGGAACGATCTGCTGAAATTAGCATTCAAGAAAGTACTGGCCGGAAGAGGCGAATGAACCTTCCCACAACGATCTGCTTGGTATCGCGTTAGAAACCGTGTAAGCAAGAATCTTTCTACGATTATAGAAAGTCAAATTGAGAATTTACTTGTTATTACTTGGCTGTCTGTTCGCCAGGTTTCATCTCTTTCCATTCGTTATCGAACATTTGTGCAAGTGCTGTCGCAAAGAATGGCGTATTTACCCAAACGCCAACATCATATGTCGGATGAACGTCTGCATCATCAAGGAGCATAAATGTCATGTGTTTCTTATCAACTAGGCAGAAGCGTGCTTTGAGGTTGTTCGTGTGCCGTACTTCGGCGAGACCGCGCAGGTCTTTGAGCGCTTTTTCCGTTTCTTTGGTGGCGAGTGGAACTGCGAAACGTACTTTCACTTTGCGGTCTTTTGCTTTTTGCAGTGCGCCCTTGAGGGCCTCTACTTCACGCGCGAGTCCCTGGCTTGTAGTCATGATGTCGACGCGGCTTTCTGCATTTTTGATCATTGATTCTATATGATTGTAGACGTTATTTCTTCCCTTAACTGCACCGGAGAGATCTGTGGGATCGACCATCTCGACGCCTTGATTGTGAAGAAGCGTGAGCTCGCTGAGAATTTCACTTCCATGAAGGCTTTCGAGGATTTTAGTTTGTCTGTCTGCATCTTCACCAACCTTCTTCTTGACACGTTCCAAAACTTCTTCGGGTGAAACTGCCACGTACTTGATTGGCTTGCCCAGCTTCATGATAATGAATCCTTTCTTTTCCAGGCTCTCAAGAACATCATACGAACGAGAACGAGGAACATTCGCAATATCAGACAACTCACCAGCAGTAGAAACCCCACGCGACAACAATGCAGTCCAAAGTTTGCTTTCGTAAGTATTAAGGCCGAAGTCCTTGAGTTTGTTTAAAAAATCCTTTTGAACAATCATGTTTTTCCCACAGTTTTAATGTTATCACGCGATTGTTGTCTGAAAGCAACCAGAACCCCTTTTAATAAACAAGCAATAAACAGCATTATAGCCACATTTTGTGGTCGCACGCGATATCCTAGCTATCCGCGAAATATAACAATTATATAAACGTTTCGTTAGTGTCCCTATCTATTAGTAATAAATACTGAATAGAGCGCTGTTTAACTGCTTATTAGCGCTTTCCTGCTCATGTTGGCCGAACATCGAAGTAGTCAAATTCTTCCTCCAATAGCTCATACTTAACGTCTATTGATAGGACGTTTGCTCCAATGGGTCCACGTCGGCATGCGGAAACGAATGCGTCAAGTGATTTTTGTTCGCCTTGTACAACAATCTCGAGTTCGCCTTGCTTAGTGTTTTTGGCCCAGCCAGTTAGGCCAAGTTTGCTTGCGTTCTG
>JACRKM010000023.1 GCA_016219765.1 Candidatus Woesearchaeota archaeon | reverse complement strand
TCCGCGCCAGTATGCTCCTGCAAGCTTGACGAGTTTTATTGCTTTAAGAATCCCCGTGTTAGGAACGTGAGGGCCTCTGCATAGGTCGATGAAGTCTCCTTGCTGGTAGGCACTGATTTGCACGCCGCCCACTTCGCTTGTATCTTTGGATTTGATGATTTCGATTTTGTACTTGTTGTCTTTGAAGAGTTCGCATGCCTGCTTCTCGCCAAGCACCTTGCGCTGTATAGGAAGTTTGCGTGCAACGATTTCTTCCATTTTTTTCTCGATTTTCGCAAGATCTTCCGGTGAGAATGGATCGTGGTCAAAATCATAGTAGAATCCTTCTTCGACAACAGGCCCAATGGTCGGCTTGGCGTATGGGAAGAGTTCACGGACAGCATGCGCGAGCACGTGCGCACTTGAGTGCCGAAAGACTTCAAGTCCTTCCTTGTCTTCAAATTTGAAGAGGCGCAGCGGCGCATCGCTTTCGATCGGTGTAGAAAGATCGACCACATTATTGCCAAGTTTTGCCGCAAGAACCACACGCGACAGCCCTTCAGAAATACTTTTTGCGACCTCAAGACAAGTAGTGCCTTTTGGATACTGTTTCTTGCTGCCATCCGGAAACGTGACTGTGACGGTGCTCGTGCTGGCCATAAAAAATCACCAGGCGCATGTTCCTGGATGCTTTATATAGTTTTCGAGCATACGGGGGTTGGTGCGAAATTCCCTTGTTTCGCCGCCACGCTCACCGCCACCGCCTTTTCGCGAGAGATAGACAATTATTCATTCACACCGACAAGGGGGAAGCCCCATCGGGGAATGTCGGTCCTCCACGAGCACAGACATATCACGAGCCTGGCGTGGCGGTGAGTGAGCAACGCGTCGAGCGTCGCGGTGGCGGCGGCAAGATAAGTAATAGCAGTTATTTTCGCACCAACCCCGAGCACACGGCGTTATTGAAAAGTTATGCTATCTGGTGAATGGCACCACTCTTCATACCAACCACGAACGCCGCACAACATTTATAAAGGAACCCCATTTCCGAAGAGATTGATCTGCTCATAATACCCAAGTGGTTATGATACATGGAACTCAATATTCTCGAAGAAACAAAGACAAAGCTTGTGATGGATGTGAACGGAGAAGGCCACACACTGTGCAACCTGCTCAAAAAAGAGTTATGGAAGAATAAGCACGTCAAGGCTGCAGGGTATCACGTCAATCATCCGCTTGTTGGAACTCCCCGCTTCGTGGTGGAGACTGATGGCGAAAATCCTAAGGAAGCACTCATCGCCGCAGCAAAAAGCATGAAGAAGAATTGCGATGGTTTTCTAAAAGTATTTGCAAAAGAGGCTAAATAAACAAGTTCATTTTGCCGCCGTGTAAAACGCAACGAAACACTGTGCAAAACGTAATGAAATTGTTAATGTACTAATTGTACTAATAAATAGAACGGAGGAGGAATTTATGAGTGACTTAGAGCCTAACGAGCCAACGCTAAAATTCGCTGAATTTTACGGACCAAACATTCTACAAATGCCGCTGCTTATTAGAGCAGATCTTGTTCCAGCAAGCACCGCTCAAATCATGCAAGCAAGGCTTGACGGCAAGCTGAGTTGGGACACGTATTACGATTCTGGTGACGGCATCATGTATCATCCTGACGGCAGAGTCAAGCTCGTGCATGACGCAAAGCCATTACGAGAAATCACATACGAAAGCACGTTGCATGATGGCGCTCTGGTGCTGCCGAATGATGCATGGGAGACCTTGGATGGAGAAGTGCTCTCAAAGGAAGATGTCCAAAAGTATGCTGGCAGGCGACAATCTGAGTCCGACGTGAAGTTGAATCCGTTCTGGAGGTTCCTTTCCCACAACGACCAGGCACTGCTGGAGAACACCATCGAAGAAATATTCAGTAAGGTAAAAAAAAGACACGACCGTGATGATGCCCTTGGCATTTGTGTTGGATGCTCACAGAATGCCTTGACAATGCGGCAGTGGTGTATCGGATCCGGCAGCTTGGGCTATGCCTACGGCAGTTTCGATCTCGATTATGGCGGGCGTCTGGTAGGAGTAGCGCCGGATGTGCACAAAAGTACCGCGCAAACAGACAAAAATGAAATTACTGCTGAACAATAGCACAAGTATAGCACAGGTACAAGCCTAACGCTCGAATAAATCTTTGTATGTTTTTTGTTTGTTACTTGCCGAATCTTCTTTGCCGTGAACCAAATTCATTCACAACATTAATCAGATCTTCCTTCTCAAATTCCGGCCAGGTCTTTTCGAGGAAAAACCATTCGGAATACCAGCTTTGCCAAATGAGAAAGTTAGAAGTTCGGCAATCCCCGCCTGTTCTGATGATGAGGTCCGGCTCGTGGTCCATGTATAGATTTTTTGAGAAAACCTCTTCATTGATGTTGGCGACATCTACATCGCCACGTTTGATCTGCTCTCCGATCTTCTTAACAGCATCGATGACCTCTTCGCGTCCGCCATACGCCATTGCGAAGTTGATAATATGCTGGTCATGATTCTTGGTCTGCTCCATTAAGTGCCGCATGCTTGCTTGAATCTCAGCAGGAAATAAGTGGATTCTTCCTATGAAATTGAGGCGGATACCATTCTGCTCAAGCCGCGGGTCGGTCTTAAGCTTCTCAAAATTTTCACGAAAGACATTCATGAGAAAATCAAACTCTTGTTTTGGCCTATCGAAGTTCTGCATAGAAAAACAATATAGCGTAATCTCCCGGATGCCTAGTTCCTGGCACCAGTCAAAGACTTTTTCAACCTTTTTTGCCCCCCATTCATGGCCCATCCAGGGTTTCAGCATAAGCCGTTTTGAAAACCTGCGGTTGCCGTCCAGGATGATGCCGATATGGCGCGGGACGTTGGTGGAATTCATCAGAGCATTTCTAGATTCAATGTTTATAATTTTTTTGTATTTGTTTAGCTCTGTGCCTCGTCGCGAATAGCACGACCAGCACAACCGACGCCACCGTGAGTTTTGCGAAGGGCAATCAAGTGCACACATTCGCTCGTGACGGGGGTTGTCCCTTACGGGGTGTCACGATTAGCTTGTCAGTATAGAGCCCTGAGCCTCACGTGGCGCCGGTTGAGCGAGGACACGCGAAGCGCGTCTGAGCGGTGCTGGTCGTGAAAATGTAAATGAACAGAAAACAGCTAAACAAATAATTTTTTTATTCGTCTAATCTGCAAAACACCACAGCAAAAACGTAAAAAACAACAACCTTTATAAACCCCTTTGTTAAACCGAACTTATACATTACGAAACCCGCTGTACTACACCTCATTCGAGGCGATAGAAGGGTGGAGTGGTATGAATGGACGTTGCAAAGGTCAAGGAATCGATCCGTAAACTGAAGGAAACTTCTTCGAAGAGAAAGTTCACGCAGAGTTTCGACTTGGTCATAGCGCTCAAGGGCATCAATCTTAAAAAACCTGAAGAGCAGCTTGACTTGTTTGTCCCTCTGCACTTTGGTCGTGGCAAGCCGGTCAAGATTTGCGCATTTGTCGGTCCTGAACTCAAAGAAGAAGCGGGCAAGGTCTGTGACACAACTGTTTTCGTTGACGACTTTGAACGGTTCAGAAAAGACAAGAAAGCATTGCGCAAGTTAGCAAATGATCACGCATTCTTTATTGCTCAGGCGAACATCATGCCGAAGGTTGCGGCAGCGTTTGGTAAAGTGCTTGGAACCAGGGGCAAGATGCCGAATCCGAAGGCGGGCTGTGTGGTGCCGCCCAAGACAAACTTACAGCCGCTCTATGATCGCCTGCAAAAGACTGCTAATGTAAAGGCAAAGACGCAGCTCGCAGCGCAGGTATGGATCGGTCGTGAAGATCAGAGCGAAGACGAAGTGGCTGATAATATAATGACTGTCGTGAATGCCGTTTTGCAGAAGCTTCCTCAAGAGAGGGAAAATATCAAGGATATCGCACTGAAGCTTAGCATGGGTAAACCGATCAAACTAGAATTATAATCATCATCTAATCATCATCACATGTGACTAACCATGGCGCATATTTCACCATTCAAGAAAAAAGTTGTAGCAGAATACTCAAAGCTTATCGTAGAGTATCCGATCATTGCAGCAGTTAATATGGAGAATCTTCCGACGCGACAGCTGCAGGCCATGCGTGCGACACTGCGCGGCAAGGTCGTGATGAAAATGAGCAAGCGCAGGCTGATGGCACTTGCACTCAAACAAAGCGCAGAAAAAAAAGCAGGCGTGGATAAGCTCGTTCCGTACTTGAAGGGCATGCCAGCATTGCTTTTCACGAAGGAGAATCCGTTTTCGCTCTACAAGACTCTTGAGAAGAATAAATCTACTGCTCCGATCAAGGGCGGTCAGACGGCTCCAAAGGATATCGTTGTCCCCGCAGGGCCGACAACCTTCGCTCCAGGCCCCATCATAGGTCAGCTTGGCCAGGTTGGAATTGCCGCCGGCATCGATCAGGGGAAGGTCGCGATCAAAAAGGATTCCCTTGTCGCAAAAGCGGGCGCGCAGGTAAAGCCAGAGCTTGCTGCGATCCTCGCTCGTCTCGGCATTGAGCCGATGGAAATAGGCCTTGACGTGACTGCCGCGTTTGAAAACGGCACGATCTACACAAAAGACATTTTATCGATAGATGAGAAAAAGTACATAGACAATGTTGCGCTTGCTCATCAGTGTGCATTCAATCTTGCTATCGAAGTAGGTATACTGACCAAAGATACAACCGAGTTCATGATCCAGAAGGCATTCCGCGATTCACGTGCGCTCGCGATCGAGCAGAGCATCCTTGCAGATCTTGTTGTCGGCGATGTGCTTGCAAAGGCACGCAATGAAATGCTTGCACTCGCCAGTGAACTGCCTGACGATGCAAAATCAGAAGACCTCAGATGCTAGTCAGCGCGGGCTGCGCCCGCAGCAGCAAGCGCCGAATCATATGCTTACGCAAAAGAGGAAATGAAGAGATGAGAAAAAAAGAAGGAGACCGCAGATGCAGGTCTTGGCGCACTCTTCGGATAAACATAAATAGATAAATTAAAAATAAAATCAATCATATTAATATCGGAGGTAACAACCATGGAATATATCTACGCTGCAATGTTGATCCACAAAGCAGGTGGAAAAGTTGATGAAGCGACCGTCACAAAGGTCCTGCAAGCAGCCAATGTGAAGGCTGATCCTGCGCGCGTCAAGGCGCTCGTCGCAGCACTTGAAGGCGTCAACATCGACGAAGCTGTGAAGAAGGCAGCTGTTGTCGCAGCCCCTGCAGCAGCGGCTCCCGCAGCAGCCCCGCAAGCCAGCGGAAAGAAGGAAGAGAAGAAGTCCGCAGCAGAGGAGAAGAAGACTGAAGAGGCAGCAGCCGCAGGTCTTGGCGCACTCTTCGGATAAACGTCATTTATTTTCCATTTTTTGGACTTTACATTTCCGCGTGCCCTTAAGCACTGGGAACTTCATCATGAGTAGTGAATCGTATGCTGAATGAAGAAGAACGCAAAGAGATACGGGCACGACTCGGTGAGAAGCTTGAAGAGCTAGCTGAACTCAAACGAAGACAGCACGAACTTCATCTTCAGAAAGAGAAAGCTTTCGCAGAAAAGAAGAAGATTTCTGATTCCATTATTGAAACGGTCAAGACGCTGCGTGAAGCAAAAGGCTTGCGCAATACATTGACGAAGCAGGTGAAAGATTCTAAGTCGCGCAGGTCAGAACTTAATACCGCGCTACAGCAGAAGATAGACGAGTTCAAGAAATTACAGGCTGAAAAACGGGCGATGATAGCAAAGCTTGGCATCCGTTTTGATCCTGCAAGGATTCGACAGGAGATAGAACAGCTAGAGTTCAAGATAGAGACCGAAGCACCGCCATTCAAGATAGAACAGCAGATGATGATGAAGATTCATCAGAAGAAACGTCTGCTTGAACAAACTAAAGAAGTTAATGCCCTTTTTGAAAAAGTCCGGGTGCACGGCAAAGAGATTGACAAGCTACGAAAGAAAGCGGATGAAGCGCATCATAAGATTCAGTCAAAGGCGAGTGAAAGCCAGGAGCATCATCAGGAGCTTCTCGAAAGTTCCAAAGAGCTTCGGGAGCTTGATAAGCAAGAAGAGGCTGCTTTCAAGAAGTTTCTTGATGCAAAGAAGGCTTGGTCCGATGCAACGGATGCGCTGAAGGCAAAAGCTGCTGAATCGACTGAGTTGCGCAAAAAGCTTGACGAGGAAGATAGAGTTGAGCGTCAGAATTCTGCAGTTAGTGCTGCGCAGACAATCACCGAAAAGAAGCAGGATGTAGAGGAAAAGATCAAGAAGCGTCAGAAGTTGACTACAGAAGATTTGCTTGCGTTCCAGGCGCAGGCGAATGTCCGGGCTCAGGGGCTGCAAAGACCCTCGCGCAGAAGATAAATATTCTAAAAGTTATTATTTTTACAAGATATTATCTTATTCTCCTCGTCCACAACAAATTTTTTATTCAAGAATAATTCTGTCACATAGATGTTAGAACGGGTGTGCCGCGTAATCACCGATGTCTTAAGGCTGCCGCCGACCAACCCAAGCAGAGGGATAAGGTTATCGCACAAGTGCTGATCAACTGCCGCGCCTGCTGAAATCTCGGCAAGCAGCTTGTTAGCGGCTTCTTCCCCGACGATCTCCGCCCGTTTTCCTCTTTCTCCATGTGAGTCAGCGCCGATTCTAAAAGGATTATTGGGGTCCACGTCTTCTGTGTTGTGCGAGAAGATTGCCCACAACGTGATCCCGCTTCCAGTGCTCGGGGTATGCTGATACTCAGTGGCGATCGTTACAGGACAGCCAAGTTTTGCAAGGATGTACTTTGCGGCGTGCGCTTGGCGCTCTGCAACGTTTGCTGCTTTAAGGTCGCTCGATGCATGACTTAATCCTTTGATATGTATGAGTTTTCCAGGACTGGCGAGCATGAGTGCTGGCGCAGATTCCAAATGATCTTTACTAAAATTTCCTTTGATTTTTATGTCAACCTTCCCGCCGCCTTTAGGATAATATCCGCGCGCCTCGGTTTTGCACTCAATCGCCGCATATCGCCGTAATTGTGGAAGAACAACTTCTGATAAATAATCGATCGGCAGCGACCAGGGAACATCAGTTCCGCCTCTAAGTCGCAGACGAAACTTCCCCTCGCTGAAGATGCACGGAAGAAGAAGCGATTGTAAAAGAAGAGTGATTGATCCTGCGGTCTCGATATCGACGGAAAGGGTTTGGGCTTTGATCGTAGCGGGTGCAAATTGCAGTTCCTTGCTTCCAAGGTGAGCCCCCGTGCTTGTCGCATTACAGAGTTTCGTAATCGCTTCGATGCCTTTGACGTGCTGCTGCTTGAGGCCCGGAACCTTTCTACCTTCTCTGATTTTTGTTATATGAAAAGGTTTGCCAGTGAGTGCCGAGAGCGCTAGCGCAGTACGAACGATCTGCCCTCCGCCTTCACCGTAGGTTCCATCGATCTCGATCATGCCGTGAAAAGAACGATGGCAGTATAAAAAACTGTGGTTGTCAAAAGAGAACTAGCAAAAGCAAACGTATAAAAAGAGCATTCGTATTAGACGTACAGAGAGACGTACAGAACAACTATGAAACAAACCTTACTCAAGTATCCTACCTCGACGATCCACGGAACCCTTGTTGAATTCAAAACAGATGATGGGTTCAGATTGCACGGTTTTCTTTCAGGCAAGTCATCAGCAAAGACCTGCATCATCTATGTACACGGTATGCACGGGAATTTCTATGGCCACTCGCTTCCTTTTGTTATCAGCACAGCGGCAATGAAGCAGGGATTTGGATTTTTCTCGATGAATACGCGCGGCCATGATCTTGTTGCACCGGTCTATTATTTTGCAAAGAAGCATTCTGCAACGAAGAAGATAAAGATGATCGGAGGAACAAGTTTTGAAAAGTTTGAGGAATGTGTGTTTGATATACGGGGTGCGGTGAGAACGTTGCGTAATATTGGGTTCAGAAAATTCGTCTTATGCGGCCACAGTACAGGCTGCCAGAAGATTACGTTCTACCAATATAAGACCAAGGATGCGTCTGTGGCTGGTCTTATTCTGCTTGCTCCTGCTGATGATTACAATATGCAGAGGAAAAGTCTGGGAAGAAAATGGAAGAGCGTGGTGAATCTTTGCCGAGTGATGGTAAAACAAGGAAAAGGCGACGAGACAAGAAAAGAAATCCCGGGCAGATTTTCAGCGCGGAGATACTTATCGATCGCAGATCTTCAGCGAGTGGAAAGCAGGATTTTCAATTATAACGGCAGGCTGCGGGAGTTTAGCAAGATAACAGTTCCTGTATTTGCAGTGTTCGGCAGCAAAGAGCAATATGCTGACAGGCCTGTAAAGGAATATCTTGATCGGCTTCAAAAAATGACACGTTCGAAACAGTTTGATGCAGCAATCATTCAAGGGGGCAATCATTCATTTACCAAGCACGAATCTGATGTTGCTAAGCTTGTCGTACGGTGGTTACGTATTATCAGATAAAACCTTCAACAGCGTCTCCTACGATGCTTCTTATAAGCGCTTTCGTGTCTTCAGGATTCTGGACAGCATACGCGTCAACACCTGTTTGGAGTGCAGGATGATCATTTCCTCCTGGATAAAGAGCATCTCCGACAAACATAATATCGCGTGCGGAAAGTTTAAGCGCTTCCATGATTTTTCTTATGCCGTAGGCCTTGTCGATTCCTTTCATCGTCACGTCAACAGACGTGGCGCCGCCGATGCGCACTTCGAAATCAGGCAGTATCGGGTCAAGGAGCTGTTTCATCGCCAGCCTTTTCTTCTGATCAGGATCCCACTTTTCTTTCTCATACAACGGTGCCTGTTGCCCCAGTGCAGAGTATGTAATCTGTGAACCGCGGTCTTCTATGAGCGCCCCCCATTGTTCAATGGGTCGCAGATTGAGACGATCGATGACTGCATCAAGAGTTTTTATAATACGATCTTTTTCTTCGGGAGGTATTTCGAGTGCGTATATTCTTTGCCAGCTGTCGTGATAACTGTACTGCTGCGCTCCGCATGTGGGAAAAAGCAAGAGATTAGATAGATTGGAATGCAGCACCTTAGCAAACGGGTCGATGATTTGCTTTTTGAACTGGTTAAATGACCCTCCTGAGATGATGGCCACTTTTTTTGAGTGCAGGAGCGACACGAGCAGCGATCGCATTTCGGCATCAAGTTCCGATTTACTTGGCGCGAGCGTCCCGTCGAGATCAAAGACAATTGCACGGTAATCCTTCAGAGGCCGATTGATGCTGCTTTGATCGATGTTGCTTTCCATGAATAGAAGAATGAAACCAAGTATATAAAAAATTATTGATAAATACCCTGTAGAAATAGCGCCGGCACGCTCACCACCACCGCCCCGAGAATAGCGAGTATTGCGTTTACGTTTACGAAAAAATAATTCCTGCGCCGCCCGACCTCCCTCAGCGCACATAGGCGCTGGCGCTATCAGGCGACCTTCGCTTCGCTGCGGTCACCTTCGAAATAATCACGCGGAATCATTTTGAGGGACCCTGTCGGGTGGCGACTA
>JACRKM010000174.1 GCA_016219765.1 Candidatus Woesearchaeota archaeon | reverse complement strand
GTGCAGGCCTCCTGCTGTCGTCACAACTCTCAGTGGGCGCGCCGCAGGCGTGCCCGCTCTTGAGATGATAAGAGCTATGCTCTTATTGAGCGAGCGCGTCGAGCCTTGCGGTGCCGGCCAATTAAGATTTTCTACAGAGCCTAATGATGCCAGATGAATTACTGCAAGGTGTTCCATCACACAAGAATCCCAAGAATCCCAGCCAAACAGCAAAGATGATAAAAATGCGGCGCGGACTCACCCCCCGACTTAAAAGTCTGGGTTTCATGCGGGTCTGCAAATGCCGCATTTTTAGCATGCCAAAAACTTCGCCCTAAAGGACGGGGTTCTGAACCCAGCACAAGAACCTCTGGCGAAGTTTTTGTGCATAACTTTATTAACATCCCGCCACTGCTTCTCTTTTTCAGTGGATAGCAATAAACGATCTCCAAAAGAACTGAAATTAGATATTCTTAGATCATCGCTTTTGAGCATTGTCCGCTCGCATCTTCCATTTCAGCCACTCTTCTTTGATGAAGGATACCTCAAACTTGAATCCGGAAAAGAAGGGGGCTTGGCAGTCATGTCCCTTAAGGACGCGCTCAAGGCTGCACAAAATGAAATCTATGCATTTATCGAAACAGAAGAATGTCTTGCAAATGCCGTGATGTCTGCTTCTGGCCAGCATAATAGCGCAGAAGCCACACGAGAAGATTTCGCTGGTCTAACGAACTTTGCCCGGGAGCTGCTTTGGGAAGAAGAGCAATCGTACCGGCTTATCAAAGATGCTTTTCTTGGAATGCAACTTGCAAAATCGCGCGAGTGTTACGATGAAAGATTGCAGCCACAGCTCCTTAATGGCAGGCAAATCTTATATTTCTACGACGGTCTGGCAGCTAATTCCTACTCCCGCAGATTTATTTATTTCATAGAGTCTATACAGCGTGTACGCGACCAAGAAAAAATAAAGAATTGCGAGCTCTTGCATCATGATTTATTTATGCCGACGGACATTCCAGATGCGTACGCAATCACCAAGTTCACGCGCGAGAAGGATAAGCCATTTGCTGTGCACCCCAACACGACATTGCCGCCAGATAAAGCGGAAAAGGGGCTTCACACGATTGTTTCAAACCTGGTCAGGGGGTATCCCGATAAATCGCACTGGGTTCAGCTGGCACGCGACATGTCAGATGCGGCAGCGCGCGACAATTTAGCATACTTCTTTGAAAACTCTGCAGATCTCGAAGGCGATGTGCGATTCGTTTTGCATTCAACCGCTAATCAAGATTTCTATTCTTCTGCCGGATTCAGCAGGAATATTGCAGCATATACCGTTGGAATCACAAAGGCGCTTGCCATGCGTCGCCGTTCCAGAGGTGCATTTCTGTAGAATCCGCCTTTCTTCGACGACTCGTTCTTATGACTCTTATGATTCGTTCTTTCTTCAGCAATTCACTCTTTCTTTAATAATTCTTGAATTGCATTTGAAGCATTGCACTGTTTCTCGATAAAGGCCTTACCTAGTTTTTGCGCGTTCGATGACATGATACTCTCAAACATGCAGCTGTCCCCCTTTTTGAGCCAATCAATTATTTGCTCTAGAACACCCTGGTAATATTGGAGCGTATCAAGTGCGCGCGGGTTCTCCTTCAGCATTACACCGTACAATTGCTGATCACCAGCATGGATTCTTCCCATGGTGAGCAATGTCCGTCGGAGGTTTGGAGTAGCAAAGGGCAGCAGTTTCTCTACTTGAGGCACGATTGATAATAGCGTTGCAGCGTATGCGACACTGCAGACGTGTTCAAGATTCTGCGCGATCGTCATGCGGCTGTCGTGCTGTTCAACAGTCGCCTGAGTGATGTTTGCGCCGTACTTGTGAAAAATAGCTTCAAACTCATCAGCCATCTTTCCTGACCGCACCGTATGAATTGAAATGACATTCTCTCCTAAAAGGCTGGCATTTGTCGGTGGAGTATTTGGGCCAAACATCGTATGAACAGAAAGGATCTCAACGTCCGGAGGCGCTACGGCGAGCATCGCTGGGACCACGCTGGACTTCACGCCGGTGTTATCGACCAGAAGCTGTCCTTTGTGCAAGCGCGGACCAACCTGCTGTACCACTTCAACAGTTTTTTCTACAGGCACGTTTACAATGACAACATCTGATCCACATACCGCTTCCTCAAGCGATTTTTCAGAATCCTTTCCACATGTTCTCACGCCGTAGCCGACTGATTCAAAGAATCGCGCTAACCAACCTCCCATCTTTCCTGTGCCACCGACAATCCCAATACTTGAAATGCGCTTCTCATTAAATGGAATGTGGCGGTACGAGCCAAGAAACACAACATCGGTGTCGGCAAGCCGCTCTTTTATATTTGCAATGCAGCCTTGAACGCCTTCTTGTGAAATGTGGCCTTCGAGATCAAGATAGAATCGAAACAATCCTCTCCCATCAGGGCGCGAATGAATCGAACACATATTAATCTGGTACTTCCTGCTAATGATATTGACAGCATCCTCCAATAATCCAATACGATCACGATGAGGATACAACACGATCGTCGTCACGTCATTTCCAGAAGCGGGCTGTGTCTGGCTGCCAAGAACTGCAAATCTTGTCTTATTCGATCTTTCATTTTCTTTATTGCCGATATTTCTCGCCACAACTTGCAGGCCGTATTTTACGAGTGTGGACTCCATACCAATCGCCGCGGCATCGAACAGTTGCTGGGACGAGATAACCTCAATAGCCTTGGCAGTGCTTTGCATCGGAACAAGCCCTGCCTGGGGAAAATTAGCAAGCAAATACTCCGAACACTGCGCCAATGCAGTGTCTTTTGAGAAAATTCTCGTGATGGCTGATCGTTGTGGTAATGCGCCAAGTGCGTGCTCGATTGCGAGCATAGCAGTATCGACAATCCGCAATTGACCGGCGTACTTTAGCAGGCAGTCAAATGTCTGCGTTACTGGCCCTTCAATGCTGTTCTCCAAGGGCACGAATCCCAGGTCTACATCCTTTGATGCTGTCGCTGCAAAAACCGCCTCAAGATGGGTGAAGGGTTTCTTTTGTGCGTCCGGCATCCAGCATTCAAGCGCGCGCTCAGTATAAGTTCCCTGCGGGCCAAGATAACCGATCTTCATGCGTTTCACGATTATTATTGCTATTTCATCTTTATTGCTATTTCATCTCTTACAGTGCTGTTACTGCTCTAACTACTGCTACTCTTTCTTATTTCTGCTGTGTCTTTTTTGACTCTTCAAGAATTACCTCGTACAACCGTTGTACGAATGTTTCTCCGAGGCCGTTGTTGTGTGCCAGACGGCGGTTTCTCTCGATAATCGCCGCTTCAACGTCCGCATCAAAGACAGGAATGTTGTTGGCCTTCTTATACTTACCCAGTTCACGCGCCACTTCCATCCGCTGCGCAAGCAACAAGATAAGCTGTTCATCAATCTTCCTGATATCGTCCCGGAATTTTTGGAGCATCGCTTATCACTTTTCTTCGTAGCTTGCGCGCACATCTCTTGACCGCATATCTGCGAACCGTATATCTGCGCATTTTTTAAGCAGCGTGCGCAGCTGGCTTGGCCGTAAACCTTGCTTGTAGTCACACTTTACCTCTTCAGGTTTCGCGTTCTCTCGAATAGTCTCGATGATCAGGCCCTGCGCGCCGCAAGCGAGGGCGCTAAGCGCCAGCGACGGGACGCGTTCAGCAAGTCCTCCGCAATGACTTGGATCAGCGATCACCGGCAGATACGTCTCTTTTTGCAGTGGAAAGATCACGTCCCAGTCTGCATGATTGCGACCGTATTCTCCAGTGACTCCTGTCCGCACTCCCCGAGCACACAAGACAATCTCGCTGTTCCCCTCAATAGCGATGTATTCTGCAGCGCATAGCCACTCAGTCATCGTCGCGATGAGTCCGCGCTTGAGAAGAATGGGCTTTCTTGTTTTTCCCACCGCGCTCAACAGAGCATAATTCCACATGTTTCGCGTCCCAATCTGAAGCATGTCTGCATAGGCAGCAACTTGCTCTACGGCGGCAGTGTCGAGAACTTCCGTCACGATCGGCAAACCGCTTTTTTCCGATGCACGCTTGAGCATTTTAAGACCTGCCTCTCCTAATCCTTGAAAGTCGTACGGAGACGTTCTAGGTTTGTATGCACCACCGCGAAGGATGTCAACACCAAGCTCGCGCAGCGCGCATGCAAGCTCCGTCACTTGCTCAAGAGATTCAACTGCACATGGACCAGCAATCATGACAGGTTTTTTAGCGCCAAATTTCACACCGCTTACGTTCACGATTTTAGTGTCATAATGATTGTATCGTTGATTACCATCTCTGCTTACAATCTTGTATTGCTTTTCAACTGGCATCACCTTTCGCACACCTGGCAGAGCTTCAAGGCTTCTCAATTCTTTACCGCGTTCATCGCCGATCAATGCCAGAATATTCTCATGCGAGCCAGAAACCAAGCGTGCCTCAAGCCCCATTGACTTAGCGGCTTCCTTTATCGCTTCGAGCTGCTGATCTGTAATCCGTTTGTCTAAAAACACAACCATCTTTTCGACCTCGCAGTTTTCTAATCTTATCTTTTTTATTTATCCATTCTTTTGATTTTCTCTTTTCAACCGCCCTGCCAAGTCCTTATCGCAGAATTAATGATGAACACAAAACAATGCATCACACAATCCTGCTTGAGCATCGCAGGATTATTGAAAAAAGAAATAATACGAATACACAAAGCTAAATGAATCTGCCTTTCTGTTTACTGGTGAGTTCATCTGCTCAGTGTGCATGTGACCGCCGTACCAGCATAATATAAATATCTTTCGTTAAGGGGGGCTGTAGAAAGCTTTATAAACGTCTTAGATCTAAAAAAATTAGTGTGGGCAAAGAAATGAAAGAAGTCAAAAAGATAACTTTAGGTTTAATATTCAGTTGGATTTTTGGAGTATTCTTTCTTTTGGTCGGAATTGGGGTAATTGCTCGGGGTTCTTATGTCAATGGAATTTTAATTATGCTTTGTTCAGCAATGATTATTCCTTATTTTAATAAAATCATGGCTGAAAAATTCCATTTCCAAATTTCAGGCGGAATAAAATTTGCTTTGGTTGTTGTGATTTTTATTTTAATTGGTATCGCTACATTCAATTCCCTCAGTGTAACAAATAGCAATGCAAATGTTAATACTCCTACTGAAAATATTAATGCAAATACTCCTCCCACTTCTCCACAAGAACAAGCTACACCAAAAGAGGAGGTTAAAACTTATGGTTTGGGCGACTCCATCCGCGCAGGAGATTTTAAATGGAAGATTACTAAATCCTCAACAGCCACAGAAATTGGCGAAGATGTAATGGGAACATTTTTCGGAGAAAAAGCAGACGGCATATTTATTATTCTTGATGTTGAAGTTGAAAACACGGGAAAATCAGCAAAATATTTAATGGATTCTTATCTGAAACTTGTTGATGACCAAGGCAGAGAATTTTCACCAAATAGTGCCGCCGCAATTTACCTTAAACCACAAGGGTCGGCTTTGATGTTTGCACAGGTAAATCCAGGGATAGTTAAGAAGGGAAAAATTGTTTTTGACGTTCCAGCAGGTTTGAAAGTAGCAAACATAAGAATCTCTTCAAATCTGTTATCAAGCAGTTTCTATAATGTAAAATTGATGATTTAAGTTGCACTAAACCTCGTTTTTTTTCAGAAAGAGCGTAGAACAGCAATTATATTCAATAACGCCGACCACTAAAGTCGTAATTATTCATCAAAAAGAAGCCGCTGAATCATATGATAAATCTTTTAAACTGATGTGGAATACCGCAACTAAATAGTCTTAAATTTTCCCCTCAATTCGTCAATAGCATCATTGTTTAGGTTTTTAATAACCAGTTTTAATCTTAAAACAGAATCCTCAGCATTGTTGAGTAATTCGTCAGCAATTTCCTTCGTAATTTCATCTTTTTCCGTCGTTACATAATATTGCTTGTCAATTCTTTCCTTTTTTGCTTCAGAGATTAACTTATACAAATCATTCTCGCCAAATAATAATTTCAGCAAAAGAATTGATCCTCCATGATTCTCACACTTAATGCCAACTCTGAATAATAATGCAAGAAGCAAGTTATACATGGCATAGTAAGACATTCCAATGGAATTTTCATAGAGATTATTCTGTAACAATAATTTAGCTGATTTCAGGCAATTGACTGATTTTTCTGAGTACGAATTACAAATATCTTCCGACGGTTCAATTAATTCCAGCTTCTCTTCCTTTTTCAGTTTATTCAGGAACTTGTTTGTCATAAAATATCTCAATTCCTCTGATTATTACGTGATCTTTTATAATCTCTTTGATTAATGGAGACTTAGTATCAAAAGTTCCAATTTTAACATTAATCTTTGAATGTATCTCATCAATTGTTTTTTTAACATTTCTGCTTTTGGTTTCAATGTAGATATCAATATCACTATCTTTTTTTGCCAGTCCTTTTGCATAAGAACCAAAGAGTATAATGAGTTTTTCATCAGTTTTCTTTAAAATCTCTTCAAAAATAATGCTTAATTCCGGATTATGTCGTAATAATTTGATTAGCTTATGCAATTCTGCTTGTAAAATGTGTGTGTGTGGGACAAGATTCTTTTTTAGATAAAATATTTTATTCTTGCCTTCCGTTCTAGAATCAATTACATTTTCTTCCTTTAGATTGTTCAGCTTTCTTAAAATCGTAGAATGTGATTCGTTGAGCTTTTTAGCAATACCTCTTACATGATTATCTGCCTTTAACAATAATCCAACAATGTCTAATTCTAAACTGTCTCCTTTTTGAACCATATGTACCAAATATGAACCGTTGATATATAAAGATTTCGGTTTATGAACAGCGACCCCCAGATGTTAATGCTTGGACGGCACTTCGTGCTGGATGAAATAGAAATTGCCATTTATTCTTGTTCTTGGCCTCCGGATCAGCGCCACAATGCGTCTTACTGCCGAAGGTGGAAGGGGGGAGAGGGTACTGTCCCGAATTGTACAGCTGCCACACCGCACGATTTCGTATAACTACCGTGCGGTAGCGAAATATTTATAAAGGGGGTGTTGTTTGGTGCCTGTATAGTGTCTATTATAATGATTTTGTGGGTGTGTAAAGATGCTTGATGCTCTTGAACGAATCGTCACGATCGCTGGGGACGAAATAACTGTCTGTGAAATAAAAAATCCGCGAAGCAAGTATTCTTCAGTCTTTCGCAACAAAGACACTCGCGAGCTTGACCAACGATTTGGTTTGAATGGAACGTACCTGTATGAAACATCTCCAATTGCACGAGATCTTCTCCACGCCACAGACAAAGGCGCACTCGGGAACGTTGAAGCTGAGCGCGTCATGCGATACTTCGCGCATCTTGCAATGCGGGCCGGGCATTTTGTCGGAGTTCATGAAGAAGCAATGCGGCGCAATATAATGGCGGGCACCAT
>JACRKM010000173.1 GCA_016219765.1 Candidatus Woesearchaeota archaeon | reverse complement strand
TTTCCGCCACAGCCAGCTCGTGAGTGGATGTCGTTTGTTGATGGCTGACATCCCCATAAGGGAATGCTTCCCTTATCAACCCACCTCGTAGTATTTCGCTTCGCTCAATACTACTCAACGTTCGTCGTTCGGTTGCAGCGTAGCGAAAACCGGACTTGAGATCGAGTGCCAGCGGATCGATGGCCGCTGTGGGGCAGCACCCTTGTCAGCATCTATACAGTTACTTTCATCCCTCGCAAAAGGGCGGTGGCGGAAATTGTGCTGGTCGTTAAGCTTAAGGTGAAGTTCGTCTAAGCTTTCCACGTACACTCATTTTTCATTCTTGCATGGTTTTGATGTAGGTGTGGAGTTTTTCGCGAATGCCTTCCTTGAGCGGCGTGTCAAATGGCAGCGCGTCTACAATGGCGTTCCAGTCTCGTTTTGGCATCGTCGTAAGTGAGCCTTGCATCATTCTGCCAGCTCGTTGTACTTCTGCCTCAAATTCGTGTGCGGCGCTTGACCCGAATTTTCTGAGTGCAGGAAATTTTGAGATAGAATTTGCACCTGCCAGAAGAAGCAGATGCATGTCCTCGGTTTTGTCCTCCCAGATTCCTGCTTGGATGTCGAGTGATGGAAACGCGATGCGCGTCTTAGCGATCCACACTGCCTGGTATTCAACACTGGGCGGTTGTGCCCCTTCAAAATATGTTCCATCATGCGGGATGAGATTATAGATGTGGAGTTTGTCGATGCGATGCTCGTGTATGAATTTTTCGAGGAGCAAAAAGTCATCAATGGTTTCTCCAATGCCGAGGATCAGGGTCATGGCTTTCTTTAATCCCAAAGTGTCGGCGGCAGAAAACATTTTTACGTAAGGGCTGGCGGGTTTTGATGGACAGACAAAATCGTGAACAGCCGGATTAACTGTTTCGATGGATCCGACAACTCCACACACATAAGGCGCATAGAGCTCAAGGTGCCGCCGCGCAATGGGCCCGATGTTGACCCATACTTTTTCATTCGTTATCGCAGTAACATAGGATAGCAGTTCCCGAAATTGTTTGGGATTTTTTGCATTTATGCCCCCGGAGAAGAATCCTGATTGCCAGCCGAGCTCTTTGGTGATAATGACTTCTGCTAGGATGGATGAAGTGCTGCGCAGCGCAAGTTTTCCCGATGCTTCCTTGGGTTGTGTGCTCATGTAGCAGAACTTGCAGTCGTTGATCGCACAGTGCCAGCCGAAGAAGATTGCTCTCTCAAATGCTGCTGTCGGTGGGTGATTTCTTACAAAAACCTGATTTGCATCGTAAAGAATCTTGTTGAACTCATTAACAGGCAGGGGATTTTCGTACGCACTTGCGAGTGCGGGTGTTGATTGCTGACCTTGAAATGTGGCTGTGCTTTGCATAGGAACTCAAAAATGATGATTTGGGATTGACGATGCAGATTGACAATGCAAATTCAGTGGAGTTTCATAAGTTTGCGCAGGCCCATCGAGAAAACGATAGACGTGATGATATACGCCCCTAGCCACCCGAGCTTCCATCCGAAGAGATTAAGGACGATGAGCTTTGTGTTAGAAAGAGTGACGGTTTTGATGGGTTCATTGCGGAATGTTTTTGTCACTGGTGCGTATTTTTGTTGGGATGTGATGCTGACCTCTTTTTCAAAGGATTTTTCATTGACAGTGAATACGAGAAGGTAGTCTCCTTCCTCTCCTTTGAACGTGAACTCCGTCTTTCCCCCTTCGATGGTTTTTGTTGAGTTTCCAGTCACCCTCACCCCTTGTGGAACATCAACTTGTACATTGCCGCTGATGCCATCGACAAATGTAAGCGCTGCGCTAAACTGTTGGTTGGGAAGAAGCGGTTCGTATGCAATTGTATTTGCAAGCCATCCGAAGATGATGATAATTGGCAGGAACGTTACGAGTGTCGGTTTGAGTGAATGCAGCATGTATTTCATATTGAGGTCCATAGCGGATTTCTGAAGCTCGAGCACCTTCTTGGTGTCGCCTTTGTGCTCCTTCATCTTTTGTTGGTGCTCTTTGAGTTTGTCCTTGAGTTCCTTCATCAGAACCTGGTCGGTCATCCATTTATAGACTAACGTAATGAGAAGAGAGACAAGAAACGACATGATGAGAATAAAATACAATGGGTCTAGTGCCAGAAGCGGACTAAACAGCGGGTTGAGAATACTTTCAAATACCATGGGATATCAGATGAACAAGCGCAGTACTGAAGTCAGCAGTGATTTTTGTGATAGTTGTGGCTCCGGGTTTACTCCATGAATTTGCGCAGCATTGGGTTCATGTCCATCATGTGCTGACGGGCAATATCTTCATAGAGTTTATAGACGATCATGACTGAAAGGAGAATTCCTGTACCATTTGAGAGGGCTCCTGAGAGGTCTGCAAGAGCTGCAACAATACCAATCGCGATTCCTCCCATTACTGTGAGTGGTCCGATGTAGCGGTCTAGGATGTGTTCGAGGATTCGTTGGTCTTTCCTAAATCCTGGCATTTGAAGTCCTGAATTCATGATATTTTTGGCCTGGCTTTGGGAGTCCATACCAGCTGTCTGAACCCAGAAGATGGAGAAGACCACTGCACCGGCGCACATGAAGAGGATGTAGACGAGCGCGTGTGCAACATCAATGCCTGAAAGGCTCCCTCTGATGAGTTTCCCGACGATGTTTGGGGCGAAGAGCCATGCGACAACTCCGCTTGCGGGGGTATTGCCTGCAAATGTTCCGAGAACTGGGTGGCCCCAGTTTTGCAGTAGCCGCCCGAAGAGTTGAATGTTAGCGATGAGAGCTGAGACGAGGATTACTGGGATGTTGGAAGTGTAAATGAAGGACAGCGGCCAGCGGATGCCGTGTCCTCTGACGCGCCCAAACGAGAGCGGTATCTCAACTTTCATTGATTGTACATAAACGCCGACGACAAAGACGAGGACTGTCGCGAGGACTGCTGCAAGCATCAGGAATGCTGTCGTTGGATCGCCTGCTGCAAGGCTTTGGACGAATGCGGGAATTGCTCCGGTTGCGATGCCGGGATTAGTGGGTGATGGCAGGGGGGAGAATGCCCGGACAAAGATTGATTGTGAAACATTGGCTACAATGAAGAGGCTGATGCCTGAGCCAAATCCCCATTTGCTGACGACTTCGTCCATAAACATGACGATGATTCCACCAAGAAACAATTGGAATACAAGCAAGAGTTCTAGTTCATAAAATACGGGCGTTCCTGCAAATTCTGTTGGCGGCGCAAGTCCTCCCATGAAGACGTACACGGCTGCCTCAAATATGATGAAGAACATTCCGAGCAATTTCTGGGTGCCTTGGAATCGTTTCTTGCCTTCGTGGCTGGTCAGATCGAACTTGACGAGTCCTGAGCCGTTGAGCAGTTGGAGCACGATGCTTGACGTTACAAGAGGTCCGATACCAAGCGACATGATCGATCCAAAGGACGCACCGAGGATGATAGAGAGGTACTCGAATTGCTGCATAGCGTTTTGCCCAAGGCCGAATAGAGGGATTAGGCTCATGGCAAAGAACAATACGAGAACAATTCCTGTCCACTTGAGTTTTTCCTTGAAAGAAAGTCTTCGCTGGGTTGGTGCACCAACTTCGGGAAGGTTTTGGATTATTGTGTCGTACAAGCTCATAGGCTCAGACCGAAGTATTAATGGGAAAGAGTGTATTTAGTGGAATCGTGCTCATTGGATCTTAATTGGATCTTGGTTATGTCTTAATTTATGTCTTAATGATTTATTATAAAACAGAGTAAAACAGAGCGTGCTATAAAAAGATTGTCAAAATCTCTTAAAAATCTCCTGCTCTGCAGGCAATAATGTCTTAACACGAGCACACACGAAAGTCATACGCACGAATGGTTATTCCTCGGCTTCTTGTGTAGCCTGCCGTGCTAGTTTAGCAGATTCCTTGGCCTTGCTTTCATTTGTCTGCTTTTCCTTTGTTTGCTTCTCTTGCCTTGGATAGCGGACAGTAACTGTGCTTCCCAATGACACACACCGCCGTATTGCTTGCTCACTTGAGAAATCGACGGTGATTGCGCATTTTTTGTGAAGCGCCCCAGAGCCAAGAAGCTTGTTGTACCCGACATTGGTTAGGTCAACGGAAAAAACGCCATTGTTCTGGTTCACGAGTCCAGCTGCAGCCCATATTGGAAGCGACTCATCGATGGTCCGGAGGTTGATGGCGCTGATTTTGGGAGCGCGTGATTTGGAAACGAATCCATGCTTTCCGAAGTAGTCGGGATCCCCCCAGATACTGGGCTTCTTTTGGTCTGCACGCTTGCCAGTGCCTGCATTGCCGCGTCCTCCACGATGTCCTGCACCGCGGTGTTTTTTCATGGCGCCCCACCCGTGGGTGTGGCTGCCTCGCTGGCGTGAATTTTTTTTTCGTTTGTTGACGACCATGATGATTTCACATAATTGCTTTGCACTTACATTTTACAATTACAATTTAACATAGATTCGTACCAATGATAGATTCTGCCAATTACGAATTCGATCAAAGATTGTCACAGCATGCTTCGGATTAGATCATTTATGTTGTTGCCGCGGTAACCAAGTGCCCCTCCAACTGAGTACGGTTTCTTGGTTCCTTTGCGTTCGAATCCTCCGCGGGGTGGGGAAAGACGAAAGTAAGGCTTGAGTGCGCCTTTGTTGTTAGGGTCTTGCTGTCCTCGTTTTTCGCACAGCGTCTTGTAGGTTTCGTCATCGATTTCGCCGAATGTTGTACAGTCTTTGACCTTGCGCAGCATGCCAAGGATGCTTTGGGTTTTCGTATGGACCGTGCACGCGTTTTGGCGGTGAAGTCGAAGCATCTTAAGGGTGTCACGCACTTCTGTTCGCTTGTTGATCATGCTTCTTATAAGTATAACAGCGACGCGCTGGTTCGGTGTTGGATTGTGCGCCGCTTTGGTTGCTTTGGTCTTTACTGATTGGGTTGTCGTGGTTGCCATAAATATCACGTATCATATCAAGTATCGCATCGCGCGATCGCATCGAAGCGTGGACTGAACGTGGGAGTGTGTAGCGTTTGTGTAGCGTTTTACTGTTTGATGTTTAGCGCTTCGATATCTCGTGATCGGACTTTAGTTAGCATAAGCTGTTTGAGCGCTTCCATCGTTGCGATGACAAGATTAAAGCGCGATGTAGTCTTGCCGAATGTTTTGGACCACACATCTTCGATGCCTGCGAATCGGAGTATCTTTGCAACTTCACTTGGTGCGACAAGTCCTGTTCCTTTGGGTGCAGGGATAAGCCTGACGATTACTGAGCCGCATTTTCCTTCAACCATAAATGGGATAGAGTGTGCTTCTTTACAGCTGCACTGCCATGAGCCGCATCCTAGGCGGATTTTGGTAATGCCAAGTTTTGCGTTGCGTGTTGCTTTTTCCCGAGCAGGAACAGTTTCGCGTGATTTTCCGTATCCGACTCCAACGTGTCCTCTTCGATCGCCTAAGACTGCATATGTGGCAAAGGAGGGTTTGTTTCCTTCCATGGTTTTCTTTTGGGTCTGCCGGAACACTCTGCGCGCGCCGCCGCCAAACTTTCCTTTTGATTGCCCGACAAGCAAAAGGTCGGATTCTACATTTGGTAGTAGGATTTCGGTGATTTCGGGTTCGAGGATTTGCTGTCCTTCGTCAAGGATCGAGTCTATGTCTGTGATTTCTCCACGCTTGACTTTCGCGCCGAGCGTGGTTTTCGGTTTCCAGTTTTCAGTGTCGAATTGTTTTTTAGGGATTTTTTTAAGGATCTCTTCTTCGGTTTCTGGCACAACGAGTGCTTCTGCCACTTCTTCCACGACTTCCAGAGGCACAGCTGCTGCTGGCTCTGCTCCTGCACTTGAAGCACTCTCTGGCGAAAGCTCGCCAGTCTTTTTGTCGGTTTTTTCCTGTGAATGGGTTTTTTCTTGTGGTTGACTTGAAGGTTTGTTTGCTTTTTTAGGCATGATGATTCCTCACAACGAACTGATTAATGTGTGTATGTAATGTGTATGGGCTGTATGTGCTATATGCTGGCGGCAGTATGGGGCGCGCGCACATAGCCTGATTATCATGTTAGTATCATCCTGCAATTGTTAGTGTCATCCTGCAATGATTTTCTTCTTGAGTTGTTCAA
>JACRKM010000172.1 GCA_016219765.1 Candidatus Woesearchaeota archaeon | reverse complement strand
GACAAGGAGCAAAAAACACTTGGCCCAAGAACTGCCTATGGCTCCTTTGGCCTGTTCTACGATATTACTTCTCTTGCGTACGTTGGTGGCGATGAGGATTACACGTCGATCAAGGTGTATCCTGCACTTGAAAGTCCGCTGCCAGTAGCAAAGAAAATCTTCTTTTACACCAAAGAATCTCCCATGTACTGGTTTGGCTTTAACACACCTGTGCCCGCATTCAAAAATACCACGCTGTACCTGAAAGTGTACGATAAGTCAAAGAACTTTGTCCGTCTTCCGGCAATTACGGATACACCGACAAGGTTCACGTTCTTTTCTGATCCGAAGCCGCCGACGGTTGAAGCTCGCTTTCCAAAACCTGGAACCACTGCAGATACAAGCTTTATTGTTTACATTGTGCTAAAGGAAGGAAAGCACGAGTCAGGAATCGATAACGCGACGATCAGCATGTTCATCAATGGGAAGACGGTTCCGTTCACGGTAAAGCACGATCTGGTTCGCGAGAAGCTTGATGCGTCAAGCTACTATTACCGCATCGAAGTTCCTGTTGTAAATCTGAAGGATGGTGAGTATGCTGTTGCTGTAAACGCAAGAGATTTTGCACGCAATCAGATCAGCCAAAAGCCGATCCCCTCAAAATGGAATTTCACGGTCGATCATCTTGCGCCAAAGGCGCCAGAATTCAATCTGGTCGATGGAACGCTTGGCCCCGATGACCGTTGGTACATCAACAAGCCACC
The DNA here is from genome assembly GCA_016219765.1 of Candidatus Woesearchaeota archaeon. Taxonomy (GTDB): domain Archaea; phylum Nanobdellota; class Nanobdellia; order Woesearchaeales; family UBA11576; genus JACQX01. The sequence continues at coordinate 7,412 of JACRKM010000172.1, read as the reverse complement.
ACAGTTCACTCTCGTATTTAACGATCCTGACCCGGTTACGATTGTCGACACGTTTATGGACGATGCGACTGGCCCGGGTGGCGCTGCAACGTGCAAGAACACCTCGTTTAATGCATTCCTGTGCACCTTCACAACGCCAAAGACTGCGGCGCCGGGATTCTTCTGGTCTGATTACGGAGTCCTTGTCTCTGCGTTTAAGACTCTTAGTGATGAATCGAAGAGCCCGAAGGGTGTCTATGGTCCGTTCGAGTTCACTGTCGATGAGGAAGCGCCGCAGTACAAATTGAGCTTCAACACGCGCGTCCGCAAGAGCTTCGATCTCTTGATGACTGCTGATGTGGCGAATGAAAACCATCCGCTGTTCTCGAAGATGAAGGTTAAAGGTCAAGAATTCTTCTTGCTGTCAAGCAAAAATGGATCAACATACTCGTTCACTTGGCAGGTTCCTGATTATAGCAAGCTTGCTGGCGACGAAGGTCCTGCGACGATGGAGTTCACGCTCAGCGATTATGCGCAAAATGCAAACACGACCACGGTGCCGATCTACATCGATCTCACGCCGCCAAGTGCCACGAACGTTGATATTAAAATTTCAAACACGGTCACGATAGGCGGCGAGCAATACACGAGCCACGCCAACGTAACTATCACTGGAGATTTAGTGGATGACGATGTTGTCGCCGTATGGACGCTCCCTGGAGACTTCAATGAAACTACAGGAAAAGCGGCAGACAAAAAGATGGCGACATTGGTAAAGGATCCTTCAGGAATTGCAAAGAGCTTCTTAATCGAAGTGAAGCTCAAAGGCGACATCGGATTTACAGAAGTCAACAACATGATATTAGTCATTAAGGACGCAGCAGGCTACGAAACGTTCAAAAAACTGCGTGTCATCAAGGACCTCGAGGCTCCAAAGGCGCCAGTTATCTGCGTTGGCCTGTTTTGTACAGCACCCGTTGGCGGTGCAGGCAAACCATAAGTGCGCATCTTGTTTCATTTTTCAGGTTATTTTGTGTGGTTATCAAAGTAAGAAGTAAGCGTGTACGAGTGTGGAGTTTGCAGGCTTGCTTTTGGTGAACTGCGGCTTTGACAAACCGTTTTGTGTGATGGTGATGAGAAAGAAAAAAGAGGTCGTAGTAGTTAGGACGTTCTTACTTGTGATTGCGTTAACAGTGCTTATACTGATATTCCTCTTCTTACCCGTCGGGGCGGTTGACACAATCAATGATGTTCAACCCATGATTAAGGTGAAGTTTGCGGAAGTCGTCGCGCTCAACGAATTCGCGCTGGTGAACTTGGACACAGGCAAGGGCGTTACGCTTAGCATGAAGACGTTTGATAATGAAACCTATTTCTTTCAGCCAACGAAAGCGTTGCAGAACGGGCTGTACCGATTGAGCGTTCTTGTGGCTGATCTTCTCGGCAATGCAGCGACCTACACGTATGATTTCTCCATCAGCCTGCCTGAAACAGGAATATATCTCGTGAAGCCGAGAATCGGTGTTGCGAACACAACGGCCATCGATGTTCTTGTTGTAACGACGCGCGAGTCAAACTGCAAGTACAAGGCGTCTGTGATCGATTCGTTTGATGCGTTGGGCGCTGTGTTGTTTGATACGACGGGAGCGAATGAGCACACGATTAAGGATTATACGGTACAGGTGGGGCTTCCAAAGCAGTTCTTCGTGGCCTGCCGTGATAATCTTGGCAGGGATAATTTCAAGGATTTCATGATGTACGCAGACACGACACCGCCGACGATCCAGGCGGTCGACTTCGACCCGCCGAAGATAATCGAGTATCCTGTCACGGGCCCGATCAAGGCGCGAATGCACGCGAAAGGGAGCGAAGAGATTATTTGCAGGTATGCAAACGACTCAACAACACCTTACGATATCATGATTGATTTTGAGCATTTTGATTTGCAGAATTTCACCGCATATGCAGCAGACGCGTACGTCGATCTTGTTTTTCCTGACGATACTGTCAAGAAGATATTCCCGCTGGAGGTGCAGTGCGAGGACCGTGCAGGATGGAAGTCGCAGCGCCTGCAAACATCGGTCGAGGTGGACCTTACCGCAGCATTGCAGATAAAAGTGAACAGCCCGCCGCCAGTCACAAAAAACACAACCATAGCACTCAACATCTCTACCAATAAATTAGGGTATTGCAAGTATAAGACTTCTACAAAAACGTATGAACAAGGAGCGATGTCATCTTCGCCGCTTGCAGTTTCCAGATACCATACGGCGCCTTTTGGTACTGTGCAAAGTGGTTCGTATGCGGTTACGTTCTATTGTTTTAGCGATCAGAGTGGCAAGCCCGAAGAGGTTGAGCTGCCATATGCGTTCATTGTTGATAACCTTCCCCCGACTGCGCCAGCGATCAATGCAAGCAAGACGATTTGTGCAAACACGCTAAAGGCAAATTTCATTGCAACCGATGGGCAGTCCGGAGTCGCGCAGTACATTTGGGAAGTTGGCCCTCAGGGGGCAGTGTTCGCTGCGCCGGCATCCCCCGGTTTGCCAGGAGCGCAGGCCTCGACGCCTTCGTCAAGTGCGCTTGCAAGCGGCACCACGACGGCAACATCGCTTTCAGTGAATAAGAATAATGCTGGACTTTTATTCAATCTGTCGCCAACAGTGAGTTACGTGTTTACGATAAAGGCCGTCGACAAAGCGGGGAACATTGGCCTGGCTGCTCAGTCCGGCCCGATGAAGATGGACGCGGCAGGCCTTGCCTGCGATAAGACGCCGCCTACAGTGAAGCTTGAACGTTCCACCTCGGCCTTTGGCGACGCAGTAACAATAACGTGCACGGATACTGAGTCTGGCTGCGATCCTGTAAAGTTACAGTACAATGCCGTGTATCTTCCTCCCTGTAATGCAAGCTTGATTTATCTCACGCCGATTCCGCTCAGCGCGACGACGATTATTTGTTACAAGGCAGTTGATCTTGCAGGAAATGCTGCGCAAGGGTTGCAGACATTCAAGATGAATGCTACTGGTGTTACGGCCACGTGTGAAGGCGGAAAGGATACTGATGGCGATGGTCGCGGTCTTGGATGCCCGCAGGGTCCTGATTGTGATGACACAGACTCTGCGATCTTTGTGGGCTGCCCGAATGGCTGCATCGAGGATGCCGACGGTGATGGATATGGTCCTGGATGCAGCAAAGGGCCCGATTGCAACGGTCTTGATAAATTACTTACTACAGACTGCCCCAACGGGTGCATCTCTGATGAGGATGGCGACGGTTACGGGCTGCACTGCAAGAACGGCCCTGATTGCAACGGGCTCGACACGAAGCTGACCACGTCTTGTCCTAATGGCTGCGTAGTCGATAATGATGGTGATGGTTTTGGCGTTAATTGCTTGCCAGGCCTTGACTGCAACGACGTAGACGGCAAGCAAACAAGCGGTTGCCCGAATGGCTGCGTGATGGATTTGGACGGCGACGGTTTTGGTCTTGGGTGCACAGCTGGCGCAGATTGTGATGGCCAGGATCCTAAATTGACAAAGACGTGCACGAATGGATGTCTTTCAGATAATGATGGTGATGGAAAGGGAAGAAAGTGCCAGAATGGCCCCGACTGTGACGATACAAACCCGCTCCTGGGTGTTGCGGCATGCCCTTCCGGTTGTATTTCTGATAATGATGGCGACGGATACGGCTGGGGCTGCTCTACAATTGATTGTAATGACGTGTCACGGCAGTTTACCCTTGATTGTACGCTGACATCGAATTGTAAATATGATGGTGATGGTGACGGATACGGCTTGGGATGTCAAAATGGTCCTGATTGTGATGATGAAGACAAAGAGATCCTCAATCTCAGAGACAATGTAGTGTGCAAGGCAAACTGTACGTACGATGCAGATTGTAACGGAATTTCTGATGAGTGGCAGCTTCTGTACTTTAACTCAACAGTCTGCGAACCAAAGGATATCAACATCTGTGGCGCGAACGCCGACCCCGACAATGACGGCTTGACGAACCTTGAAGAATACCGTCGGGGAACTGACCCGTGGGTGAAAGATCAGGCAGAAGCGCCGCCCGAAGTGCAGAAGCCTATAAATCCTGACGAGGATGGCGACGGGATGCTTGACGTTTGGGAACTCAAGTATGGCCTTGATCCGAAAGATCCTTTCGATGCACAGAAAGACAAGGACGGAGATGGTTTGGCCAATAAGTTCGAGCATGACTTCAAGGAAGGAGAATGTACGGATGGGTCTGACCCGACAAACAAGGATACAGACGGGGACGGATACGATGACAAGAGAGAGATTGATAAAAAAACAGATCCATGCGATCCGGAGTCACACCCAAGCGGCATCCTTGTCCTGATTATTTTCGTCACGCTTGGATTGCTTTCAGAGTTCGGTTCACTTGGTTACTTGATTTACAAGCAGTACTATGTTCCGCTCATCACTTCACCAACGCCAAAGCCTGCCGCGCAAGCGGCAGGCTCTCTTGGCGGCAGACCAGGAGTTCTTGGTGTTGGAATGGCTCCGCAAGCTCCCGCACGCCGTTTTCTGATGCGTCCGCGCCCGACCGGTCCCGAATTATCGCGCGAGAAATTTTTGGAGGAAGCGCGCAAGCATGCCGCGGAGCGTGAAAAAGTGTTTGGTGTGTTTGGTGAGCGTCGTAAGCCGGTTGCGAATGTGATGGAAGAGATCGCTCGTCGTCCTGAACAGAAAGAATACATTTCAGTCAAAAGGCCGGGGGTGCTAAAGGAAGAAGTAATCCACCCAGAGGTTGTTCGTAAGCTCGGGAAGAAGGAGATTACAGAGGATCATATTGCGCGCCTTTCAAAATTAATCGAAGGAGAGGCGTTCAGCAAACTCACAACGTTGACAAAAGCGCAGGTAGGTGACTTTGAGAAGCTTGCGCGCATTGCAGCAAAAAAGGACGGCGCGAAGCTTGAGGAGGATCAGGTCGCAAAGCTTGCCTCTATCACGAAGAAAGTTGAAGACAAAAAGCAGCTTGAGAAAGTCGCCGCAGTAATGCAAAATGGGGCCGCATCTGATTTTGAAGCGCTTGACAAGTTTGTTTCCGGGCTCGGTTCTGAAAAAGGCAGAGAGACAAAAGAGGCATTTGAGTCTTTGGCAGCGATAGGCAAAGAGAAGCACGGCGATATTCTAAAGGAACTTGCTTCGCTTTCTGATAGCAAGGCAAAGATTGCAGAATCGAAGATAGAATTACTCGCCGCAGTTAAATCGAAAGAAGAGCTCCTCAGGGAGTTTGAGAAGATGTCGCGCCAGAAGGCGATCGACAAGGATGTGTTTGAAGTAGTTCTTTCGTTCTTGCTCAAGACAGGCAAGATTACAAAACGTGACGTGTCAGAGTTACTGTTTGATCTTGAACAGAAGGGCATTTTGAGTAAGCAGGATGTTTCTGAAGTGTTTTTCAATATGGGAGTGCAGAAGTAGTTTGGAGAAGCAAGCAATGATGAAGACAGGACCCGGAGAGTGGAAACGTGTTCCGTAGGAAGAGCCGCAAAGCACAGATTGTGGGGCAAGTGTTTATTTACGCGATCTCGATCATCATGATTACGCTCATTCTGGCATATGGATATAAGGCGATCAAGGATTTTTCGAAGCGTGGTGAGGAGGTAGCATTGATTACGCTCAAGAGTTCTGTGCAGAACGCATTCAGGGGAATATTGTCTGACTATGGGACGATCAAGCGCCCTGATCTGGACATTCCTGGAAACTACAAGAAGGTGTGCTTTATAGAATCCGGTTCCTCTGGCGTTGGAACACCTCTCTGCATGGCAGGAACCACGGATTATGAGCCGCTCGTATGTTCGGCGTGGGGCGGTCGTGACAATGCATTCCTCATTCCAGACGGTTCTGACGCATTTAATGTTGGTGAAATAACCATTGAAGGTGGCGTGCCCTATGCGTGCTTTGATGTCGTGAATAACAAAATAAATTTGCAGCTGAAGAGTTTGGGTGATAAGGTAGAGATTTCAACGTATGAATAACTGCCGTTGTTATACTGCTGTTATGTGTTGTTGTTATATTCTGAGAAGAATGTGCGGTGTGAATGTCGAATGGTGAACAATCATTTAAGGAGAAGGTTGTGGAAGAAGGCTCAAGAGACCGAGCAGCAGTTCAATTGGATATTTATCTTGATCGTTGGTGTACTTATCCTGGCGTTTTTTGCGTATGTTGTTCTCAAACAGAAGGCAGCTTCAGAAGTCAAGTTGGCGGTTACGATCACGAAGCAGCTGAACACCATTCTCACCGGCGCCAAATTGTCGTCAGGAGCATTTCAGGACATTCCGATTCCGGAGACAACGATTCGTTTTTCATGTGATGATTATTTCATCGGCGATGTAAGTCAGCGTTTAGGCAATCGAATCTTGTTTGCGCCGAATTTTGTAGAGGGCAACAGGATTTTTACGTGGACGCTTGACTGGAACATTCCGTTTAAGGTGTCGAGTTTCCTGTATGTTACGACGCCGCTTGTTCGTTACATGCTCGTGCCGTCTGCCGCAGAGGAGTCACAGCATCTTGCGAAAAGATTGAACAGCACGCTTCCAGCAAAAATCAACAAGGAGATTATCGCCGATATTGACCTCCCGAATGCAGTGAATTTGAACGACAAGCGCGTGCGCATAATTCTGATTCAGGGTTTGCCTGCTGAGCCCGCCCCCGCGATTCCTCAGTCGCTTGCAGGTGTTGAAGTGTCGGCGCTTGTGATTGATCCTGTACAAAAGAAGGTGCAGTTCTATGAGGAGAGTGGCGCAGGGCTCGTTTCCACTGGCTCGCCTATGGACTACTTGGATGACGCGAGCCTTTTTGGGGCGATATTTACTGAGAGCAGAGGCGAGTACGAGTGCTCGATGAATAAGGCATATGATCGCCTGAATTCCGCAGCGAAGATTTACGCAAGGAAGTTTGTTCTGATTAGCAACAATTATGTTGGTACGGCTTGCGAAGGGTTTTACAAAGGTCCTGGTCTTCAAGGCAGCCCTGAGCAGGAAGGAAATCAAGACTTGCTGAGTTTGGTCGCGTCGACAACAGCAACGCCTGTGGACGTGAAAAAAATTCCCGAAAGTGTACAGAATCTGTTAAATACAAATACGAAGCTGCAGTTGAATTCATGTCCTCTGCTATTTTAATGAAAGGGGCACGACGAAAATTACTATGAAACTTACTATAAAACTGGCAACGCAATCAAGAAAATCCCAGTTGAAGATGGGCGAGACAGTGGCGATCCTCTTTATTTTCTTCATTCTTCTGACCGTGGGCGCGGTGTTTTATTTCAACATCCAGAAGTCCTCTGTCACGCGCGAGGCAGGCGAACAGTTTGAGCTCAAGGCAGTGGAGATCACGCAGTCGATTTCGTTCTTGCCCGAGGCACAATGCACTGAATCCAACGTGGTCAAAGCAAGCTGTTTC
>JACRKM010000171.1 GCA_016219765.1 Candidatus Woesearchaeota archaeon | reverse complement strand
TCATTCTATGTGCTGGACGAAGTGGATGCAGCACTTGACAAGAAGAACTCTGAAAAGCTTGCGCAACTCATTCAGCAGTACTCTAGGAACTGTCAGTATATCATGATCAGCCATAATGACGGCGTTATCTCTGAAGCGAACCAGCTTTATGGTGTGAGTATGAATGAGCACGGGATGAGCGATGTGGTAAGTCTCAAACTCTAAGCATGTCACATTAATCACGTCACATCATGCCACACTGAATGCTATATTCAAGTTCCGCAGCGCGTGCAGCGTGACCGGGGCAATACACTAAAAGCACTAAAAAGAGGTAAACTTATTTCACGGCCAGATTCGTCGGCGGGCGTAAGAGCTCAAAATGAAGCGCCAACTTCTTCGTCAACTTCTTCGCCAACCTCTTCATTGGTGCTTGAGCAAAGCGAAGAAGCGGGTCCTTCTGACGTGTCGTTTGACAGGCAGGTCGCAAGTTACATAGAAGCAGAGCTTCTCCAGGGGTACGGGCTTGATCAGATAAGAGAGTACCTCTTATCGCTTGGCTATGACGCTGCCCGCATCGATCGCACAGTGTCAGAGGTTGCTCAAAAACACAGGGTTACTGATTCGCAGCGCGCCCGCGCTCCTGAACGCACGCATGAGGGGCATCTCAAGCGGCATTTTCATACGCCTGTCATGACAATTCTGTTTGTGACGTTCATGCTTGCCGCAGTATTTTATTTTCTCGACACTGAAAAGAAGACAGCAGAGTTTGCAGCAGAAGCGCCGAAAGAGCTCTACGATCGCTTGGCGCTTAACCCGAATAACTATGAAATAAAGTCATCGCGCATAGTGTATAGTAGGACAGAAAATGTAGACGTTGCACGTACTGCGCGGATCATTACAGAAAACCAGGGTAATGCGTACTTCAGGGGACTTGCAAGTGAACAGGAGATCGCAAAAGACATTCAAAAAACAGTAACAAGTTATAATGTATTGAATAAAAAGCAGAACATGATCGAGGAACGTACCTATGTAAGTATTGGTTTTTTTCCCACAGTTGATAAAGATGCAATCAAGGTTGTTGAACTTATTCCAAAGAGCAGTGTTCCAAATGCAAATGACATCCAGCTGCTGCAAGGGGGAATCATCGTTGAACCAGATCCGATCATTGCATGGAAGTTTTCCAATGTAAAGAAAGACGAGCCGGTGCGCGTCGCCTATGTGATAACAAGGAAAATTCGTGGTTTGTCAACAAACACGCTCGTAACCTCGGTGATGCCTGGTGTTGAAGTGCCGGGTGAAACTAGCTGCGGGAACAAGATCTGTGAAGTAGGCGAAAGCTATATCACCTGCTGTGGGGATTGTGGTTGTCTGCCAAACTTCTTCTGCGTACAAAATGAATGTTTGATGGGGAAAAACGAGTGCGAGACTGACAATGATTGCGATGATGATGACCCGTCGACAAAAGGTTTCTGCAGCGGCAAGCCAAAGGAATGCACCTACGTGAAGATTGCGGAGTGCGTAACCGGTGATGACTATTGTCCGCCGTCATGTACTGCGCAAAACGATAAAGACTGTAAGCAGCAAATGCCACAAGCGCCGCCTAAAGCAATCGAGGAAGAAGAGCCTTTTGAGCCGGCATTCACCTCCGACTGCGGCGGTCTTGAATGTTTCGAAGATAATTTTGCAGAGTGCATTGAATCTTCGCTCATAGTGAAATCAACAAGCACCACCACTACATATTACGTTATTATCGGGCCTAAACTGAGTTTGTGCCAAGTGAAGACAAAAGTGACTGCGCACGCGAATCCGGATTTAATTGGTAAAGAGATGGTCTGTAATTATGACGCCAAGAAGGAATTCATGCAGGCTATCGAAGACACGAACACGTGTTCTGGTCCATTGGCCAGGTTAATGCAGAGTTGATGCAGCAGGGCGGGGCGGCACAAACAAATACAACTGTGGCGCCCGCTCAAAGTCAGGCGATACAAACAGCATATAAGTTCTGCCACCTGTGGCTGCATCACCGTGCACTAAAACTTTTCAAGGATCTCGGCGATTTTTGCAGCAGTTTTATCCCATGCATACTTGCTTACGATTGTCTTGCGCGCGGCTTTTCCTATTTTCTCACGCAATGCTTTGTCGTCGATCAGGTTGCGCAGTGTGATCTCCAGACGATCGACATTTTGTGTCGGGAATAGGAATCCGTTGACGCGGTGTCGTACGTAATTTGCGATGTAGCCGACAGGAGTTACGACCACAGGAAGTCCGCAGCTCATCGCCTCCATCGTGGTGAGAGAGGTAGTTTCTGTCAGTGAGGGCAGGACGTAGATGTCCATCGCCTGAAAATATGGAACCACGTTGTTGGTAGGTCCAAACACTTTCACATTTTCCATGTTCTCAAAAGGAGTATCAAGCGTCCCTCCTACAAGCAGCAAAATGACGTCGCTGCGCTCTTTTACGATGCGTCGAAATGCTTCGTAGAGTGTTGGGAGATCCTTCTCGCGCCCAAAGCGGCCTACGTATCCTACCACGAGCTTTGTGGGGTCAATGCCGATTCGTTTTTTTGCGGCACGCTTGTCTTCTGTAGGCGCAAAGCGTTTGACGTCTGTTCCAAGGTAGACAATTTCTTTCTTTGCGTTGATACCTTGCGCTTCTAGAAACTTTGCTATATTCTCAGATGGAACCATGAGAAGAGAACATTTATTGTAGAGTCCCCGTACAAGGAATTTCGATGCCCACGCGACTGTATTCTGGAATCGTTTCAGGCTTTTGGAGAAGAGGTCCCACTCTATGGAGTGGATGAACGCGATAAGGGGTTTGTGGTATTTCTTTGCGTAGAGCATCGATGCGGCGCCGATTGGGCCAAGCGTCTGGCTCCAGACGATATCGCTTTGGCGAACGAGATGCTTGACTGTAGCAAAGCGAATTTTTGCGGGGTGAATGTCAGCGACCCTCCATTTGTATGTGTGAAAGCGGATAGTGTTAATTCCAGGAATCTCTTTGAGTTCTCCAGAAAAGTGTGGCGCGAGGACAGTGATATCGTATGATGAAGAAAGCTGCGGGATGATCTCCGAGAGGAATCGTGATACTCCATCCCATCGCGGGAGAAATGAATCTGATGCTATCAAGATGCGGCGTCGTTGATGCTGATGAGGTGCTTGGCTGACCATGCTGTTGCTCTTTGGGCACGCTGTTTAGTGCGCTGACATGCTTACTGACATGCTTATTTCGCTTTAATGAAGACTTCTGCAAAACGGCATCGGTTGAAGATGCCGTTGCGGATGGCACGTACAAACGTGACGGGAATGAGTTGGATGAGTGCTATCTTTTGGCTGCGGAACGCCTTGAGCGCTTCTATCTTTTTCCAGAAGGTATCGTTGATGTTGACTACGAGTTTGGGTTCGTCGCGTTTGCGGAAGTTGGCCGGGTTCCACACATTGTATGAGTACACGTCACCAGCATATCTCCTTTTATTGAGCATATCCATCGTCGCTTTGTAGACTGCACGGTGATCCGGGTGAGGATCGTCGATGGAATGCGTAAAGATCTTTGTCGGCTTGTGGATGTCGACGAGTTTTCGTAATTTGTCTAGGGTGCCCTTTTCTTTGATCTCTTCTGGAAATTTCCCCTCAGCGAGCCCGAAGAAAAGCACTTGGGTGTATCCAAGAACACGCACGGCCTCTTTTGCTTCATTCACCCTCATCTCAATAGTATGTTTGCGCTGAAGCCACGGGTGTGATTTCTCGCCGAATGAGAAGATGATGGAAACAACGTTCTTTCCTTCTTTGACGTACTTTGCCATCGTGCCTCCTCCGCCAAGGATGGTGTCGTCAGAGTGAGCGCCGAGGAACATAATTGTCTCGGAATCTTTATTTTTCTCGGAGTTTTTCTTTTCAGTTTTGCTTTGCGAAGAGGTGATTTCTTGGAATCGGTTGGAGGCATTCTTTGCTTTCGCTTTTGGCATGGGATTTTTGAGCTTGTTTGCTTTTTAAATGTTTGGTGAAAAATGCTGGTCCGGTTATTATTTGAGTTCTTTGTGAGGTGTGTAAAAGCCACGCAAACCTTTATAAATTCATCCTTGGTTCGGAATATGCTTGTTCGACCCGCGTCGGTGGTCTAGCGGCTATGACTCCGGCCTTCCAAGCCGGGTACCCGGGTTCGAATCCCGGCCGACGCATTCACCGAATGAACTCATTTTCCTATGACACTTACATCCAAAGATTACTCTGCGATACGCGAAGAGCTTGACGAATGTACTCGCCCGATCTACTTCTTTGGAGATGATTCTGATGGTCTTTGCAGTTTTCTTCTCTTGTACCGCTACAAGCGTGAAGGGCGCGGCGTGTGCGTGAAAGCAAAGCCTAAACTTGACAGCAAATTTCTGAACGTGGTAGAGGATTACCAGCCCGATAAGGCATTCATTCTGGATGTTCCTTTGCTTGATCAGGATTTTGTTGATGCGGCAAAGATCCCGATGGTGTGGATCGATCATCACCCTCCTATCGAAGTTCGCAAAGTGAAGTATTTCAACCCGAGAAAGGATGCTCCGCAGGAGAACATCTGCACGACTCACCTGTGTTACAATGTTGTCAAGGATACGCGCCCACAAGACATTTGGATCGCGATGCTTGGCATCGTGGGCGACTGGCAGCTGCCCGCAGACCTTGCGGCAGAATTCTCAGAAAAATATCCTGACCTCCTCTCGCCGGATGTGAAAAGGCCTGAAGAGGCTTTGTTCGACACACCGCTCGGAAAGCTTGTGCGGTTCTACAATTTCATTCTTAATGGAAAGACGCAGGATGTCAACCAGACGGTGAAGATCCTCACGCGGATCGATGACCCGTATGAGATCATCAATCGTTCGAGTGCGCGTGCCCGCTTGATCGGCAAGAGATTTGATTCGATCAACACACAATACGAAGCATTGCTTAACGAGGCGGTTGCAAGCGTCAGGAAGGACGACCCAGTGCTGCTTTTCACGTATACAGAAGACAAGATGAGCTTTACAGGCCCTCTTGCGAATGAATTACTTTACCGGTATCCCAAGAAGATCATCGTGATTGCGCGTAAGCGCAGCGGTGAGATGAAATGTTCATTGCGTTCTGCAGGAAAGGTCCACATCGCTCCCATGGTAGATAAAGCGCTCATCGGTGTGGATGGGCATGGCGGCGGACATGAGCACGCATGCGGAGCATCGATCAAGGAAGAGCATTTTGACAAGTTCGTTGCACAGTTGCGCGCGCAGATAGGATGAGCGCAGAGTTTTCGCCAAATTTTCTACTCTTTGAGCCAATGGTATGACAGTCCGCTTACAGTAATTACAATAATTCCATTCAGAAGGATAAGTGTGTCTGTGCCAAGCCGCAGAGCGACGTATCCTGACACGATTGTGCTTAGCAATTCACCTATGCGGGCGATGGATGAGTAGGAGCAGACGACTGATCCGATCTTCTTTTGCTGCTCTCCGATATCTGCCATCAGCGTCCACGCCCCGATGTTCCAGGAGCCTGCGCCGATCCCGACGAGGATCAATGCGGTGATGAACGTCCCATAGGTCGGCGCGGCGGAGAGCAGTGCAAGGGCAACGCCATAGAGGACGGTTCCGAAGAGGACGAGGTGGTGGCGGGGAAATCTGCCTCCGACCCTGCTGTACACGAACTGGAAGAGCTGGGGCAATTCCATGCAGAAAGCTGCGATGCCGATGAAGGTGTATGAGAGTCCGAAGTGTTCCTTGATGAATAACGGTATGAAGATCGTCGTCAGGGGAAGCCTGGCATGCATCGCGATGCCAAGGATAGCCATCAATATGAGCCGTCGCTCTTGCAGAAACCAGCGGAGGTGCAAAAGCACATTGAAGCTCTTTGACGAAAGCCGTTGCGGCCGGTCAGTGATTTGCTTTGGTCTTGTCTTGAGGTAGAAGAGCACAAGAAGCAGCGATACGACTGCGCCGCCGACGATGAAGGGCATCTTGATGAAGAACACGTCTGCAAGCAGGCCTCCTATTGGCGGCCCAAGTAATTTTCCAAGATGGAGAAGCGAAAGGCTAAGGCCAGCGTACGTTCCGCGGTTGTGGGTGTTGAGCCGGTCTTCTATAGCTGAAAGGCCGACAAGGATGACCGCTGAAAAGGAGATGGCATCGATTGCTCGTGCGATAAGAAACATCCACCAGGTCTTGTCGTAGAGATAGAATGTGATGACAAGGGCTTCGAGTGCAAGCCCTGCAAGGATGATGCGCCGCCTGCCTGTTTCATCGGAGAGCGCTCCGACGATAGTCGATGTGAGATACGACATCAATGGGTACGTTGCGAAGAGGAGGCCGATCTGGAACTTGTCAAGGCCGAGTGTCGCGACATAGGGCGCAAGCAGCGGGATGAAGAGAAAAATACCGAAGTAGTAGACGGTCATCAATCCCGTCGTCTCCAGGAACACTCTTTTTTGTTCAGGGTTCAGTGTGTCAGGTTGCCGCTTCATAGATTTCCGCCGCGATGGCCCTGATTATTTTCTCATCCGCAAGTTCTTTGAAGAGGATCTCGCCATAATTGTGGATTATGATGTCTCCAACGACGCCGTCTTTTCTTATCACAATAAGGATTGGCGTGTCGAGCACGATGGTAAACTTCTTCTTTATTTTTGCAAGGTCAAGTTTCGTTGAACGAATAGGTCTTGCCGACCATCCTGCGCGTGTCTTGCATTTCTGGATTGTGAAATCATGTGTAAGATTGAGTGTCAGTTTCTTTTTGGTTGCGCCAGTTTCTGCTTGCCGCGTTGCACCACGCATTGCACCGCTCCTCTTTTTCGGACTATCCGTTGCCCTCCGGTTTAGCAATGAGAATTCTCCTTTGCATACCTTACATGCAGGATTTTTCTTTACAGTTAAGGTCTCTATCATTGGTCCCAATGCATTGATGCGTATGAGTCCTTTGGTCGCCTGCTTTCCAATTAGGATCTTGATGCATTCGAGCGATTGCAGCGACCCGACGATGTGAGATGTCGAATTGAGGATGCCGTATTCTTCGCATGATTCGCCTTGCTCGATTCTTGGAAACACGCATGCAAAACATGGCGCGTCCTTGGTTACTGCGTAGACAAATCCTCGTTCTGCAATTGCGCCGCCATAAATCCACGGAGTGTCTGTCTTTTTTGCATACTCATTGATGATGAGTCGGGTATCAACGTCATCAGTACCATCAATGATGCAGTCGACATTATCAAGCAGCATTATCGAAGATGCGGCAAGGTGCAGTGGCTTTGCAGTGATTGTTACATCACTATTGATTTCTCTGAGATGCTTGGCAAGCGCTTCGACTTTGGGCTTGTCTACATCTTGTTCAGTGTACAGCGACTGGCGCTGAAGGTTGGTGCGCTCAACGATGTCATGATCAATGAGCATGAGTTCTCCGACGCCTGACCTGCACAGTAACTCCGCCGCGACAGACCCCAACGCCCCGCATCCCACGATCGCGACTGAGGATTTGCGTATGTTTTCCTGCCCTTCCTTTCCGATGAAGGGCAATGCTTCCTGGCGCGCGTAGCGGGATTCCATAACAGTCTAAAATCGGGAAGGGTTTTTAAACATTGAGGGAAAAATGGTGTTTCGATGCAACACGTCGCCATCCTCAAAAAGTCCTGGGGCATGCTTCCCAAGATCCTGCATGGAGAAAAGACGATCGAGTCACGCTGGTATTCTGCAAAGTTGCCACCTTGGGATCATATCGCTGTAGGCGAGATGGTATATTTCAAGAATTCAGGAGAGCCGGTTAGCCTCAAGGCGACTGTTGCAAAGGTGGTGCAGTTTCAGGATCTTACTCCGCAAAAGATCGATGCTATCCTGGAGGAGTACGGATCGCCGATCGGCATCGAAGACAAAGAGAGTTTTTCCCAACTTGTGAATAAGAAGAAATTCTGTATTCTGGTTTTTCTTTCAGACGCGCTCAAGATTGAGCCCTTTGAGATCGACAAGAAAGGTTTTGGCTTGATGGCTGCATGGTTGTGCGTGCCGGATATTCAAAAAATCAAACGTATCCGAAAGGCTCTGTAGAAAGTCTTGACAAGCCGGCACCGCGATGCTCGACGCATCACTCACTCACCACCACGCCAGGCTCGTGATAGTGAATGTGCTGCTCGCTAGCCGACATTCCCCGATGGGGCATCCCCCTTGTCGGCGTCGCCATCTTTTTCTCTATCTCTCGCAAAAGGGCGGTGGTGGTGAGTGTGCCGGCGCTATTTTCTACAGAGCATATCTGAAAGTCACCGTTTTCTCTTCGGAGCTTCTGCAGTTTCGAGAATGGGCAACAAGTAGTTGATGAATCCAAGCGTCACAAGAGCTGTTGCATATCTTTTTTGGGCGATTATGCTTCTTGAATGGAATTCAGTCTTTGTGAGATGGAACCGGTCTTGATAGCCGTGGGTATAGAGTTCGTCGAGGCTTGCAGCGAGACTTTGCTTTGCTTCCTCTTCGCTTCCAGTCTCACTGTATTCGCACACGAGCCCTCCGCAGCGTTCGTCGGTCTTGCGGTCGATGAGCCAGCCCCACATGATGGCTGCTGTGGCGCGGTTGCCAACTCCTTCGACGCTCTTGACAGCAGTGATCGTTTCAAGGACCGATCCATGGAGGATTTTTTTCGGGTCAAAGTTGTCTAATTTGCGGGCGATCTTTGGAAGAATGGAGCTGTATGTCATGATGTTACAGTGCTCAATTCTGGCGTCAAGCAGTGCAAGATGATACGAACCTGCGTGGATCGTGATGTCACTTTGGCCTACGCCGCTTGTGACGAAGAAGTCTTTTGGGATGCGGTTACCGATGAGCATCGAAGTTTGTTCTCCGAAGGAACTTTCAAGAGCGGCAAGGCTTGTCATATTAGAAATCGCCCCACAGTCTAAGAATGAAGCGCGTGCAACAGTCCACCAGATTCACCGTTTGTATGACTCCTTTTTGTTGTAAAAATTGCTTAAAAAATGACCATATTTATAAAGCTTGCGGGTTGCGTAAATAATACGAGTTCGAGAATATGTACTTTTTAAAACATTTTAGTTAAAACGCACCGCGCCTTCGTAAAAGTCTTAGAGCGAGCGTGGCGAGTCGAGGGTGTAAACCCCCCGCCTTTAGGGTGTGGGAGGAGGTCATTATAGTTTATTTCGGTACTATTAAAATTCATTTTGTTATATTCCACAAAAGGTTAAATTGTTTTTTATAAGTTTCTGCAACTTCTCTATCCTCAATAATTATCAAATAATAAGGAGTTCCAAGAATAAATATTGCAATTTTATTATTGTAGATGATTTGAGCAGTTTTTCCAATATATTTTTCATCAAGTTCTTTATATTGTAAATTAGGACTTCTAAATTTTTTTCTACCCTTTTTTATGAGAATCTTTTCTTTGATGTTTTTAGATTTGATGGTGTTCAAATATTGTTTAAGATAAATTGGTTCAACTTCTGTGATCAAAACTTCTTCATCGATTCCAATAAGATAAGCTTCTTCATTTTTCTTTAAACTTAAAATCATATCTTTGAGTAATGTTCTATATACTCTTTTTCCTTTATGCAGTTCTACTTTTACTTCCTCTTTTTTGATTTCAGCAATTTTCATTAAATCAGGAATAATTTTCTGAAAGTTTTCCATTCTTAATTTGAGAAGTTCAATAAAATTTTCTGGACTTGTAGCTTGAAAATATTTCTTACTATCTTTCAGAATTGAGTTTACAACTTCTTTTTCTTGCATTCTTTCTAAAGCATCATAAATGTAACCTCTATGTAAGCCTAATTTTTTGGAAATTTCAGAAGGATTCATCGTTCCCTGCTTTAGTAAAAGCAAGTAGATTCTTACTTCATTATCTGTGAGCCCCAATTCTCTAAGCTGTTCTTCGTACATAGAGGATTATTAGACATGTATCTTTATAAATATTTCGTAACTTAAAGTACGACAAGTATTTAAATAGTTGCTGCTGCAATGATTGTTAATTAGTAAATGATTGTAAGGAGCTAATCAAAATGGAAAAGAAAAATCTTATACAAATAATAGGAACAAATGTCAGAAGTTTTCTGCTTGGAGCAGCATTAGCAAGCGGAATAACCTATATTGCTAAAGACCAACTTGCTAAAGACCAACCACTTCCACGACTAACAGAACAGGTGCAAAGTGTTGGTTATTGGGATCATAAAACAAGTAATTGGATTCCACCAGAGACCGCGATATACAGAGTTCACAGAGATCCTGTAGATAGTCATTTGAATTATGGCTATGTAGAAGTTGACAAGAAGTGTGACGGTGAGAGTGATCAAATAGTGAAGTTTCAGCATAAAACACCACCGAAAGAAAATCCGAATTTTTTTACACCATCAACTATAGAACTTTATGAAAGAGTTACAG
>JACRKM010000169.1 GCA_016219765.1 Candidatus Woesearchaeota archaeon | reverse complement strand
TCGACGATCACGTCGCCTTTCGTACTGATTGGGTCGAGTTCAGGCGGGACAATGGAGGGCTGATCTGTTCACTGGAAGGGGAGTTTCTGCGGGACGGAGAGAGCTTCGATCCGCCCATGCCTTATTATTTGTCGAATATCGGCGTGCTTTCGGATAATTTACTTCAGATTCTGGCCCCAGTGTACAAGGATCTGATGCGCGAGAGAAAGAAGAGCTGATGCAGGATTGCATTGGCGCTTTGCGTTTCAATGGTGACGATGCTTGTGCGGCTTCTCAAAGAAATGGAGCGCCTTAGCGACCCTTGGCACTCGTGACAGCGGCCTGATGAACCTTGCGAATCGTTTTGAGCGTGTGGCGTTCACTATCCGCTCTGTTTCTTGCACTCCTCGCGCCACTTCTTTTTCTACTTCAAATCCTTCGTGAACGACCTTTTGTGCTGCAGAAACCGTCTCCGCACCGCCTCCCAAAAGCCCGAACCCCTCAAAGATTCTGAAGACAAGAAAAAAGGGGAATACTGCAAGGATGTCAAGCCAGTAATTTTTTATAAATAGCGGAATGTCGCGCACGCGCAGGTACTTGAAGAGAAGGTCCGCAACAAAGACGGCTACGATAAATGCATCTGCAATCACGATCAGCGCATGATACTTTTCTGCTGCTTCCTTAAAGAAGAATTCCATAATGATAATATTAAGTAGGATGATGAGAAGGTATGGGATGAGATGATCTACAAGTACCTCAAGTTCATGATACCACTTTTTCATGCTGCATTCATATTCAATTGAATTTATTAATCTTGTGGGAATATCATAAAAATCCGCCGCAGGCGTGCCCGCTCTTGAGTTGATAAGAGCTACGCTCTTATCGAGCAACGCGGCGGCAAGATAAGTAATAGCAATTATTTTCGCACCAACCTGGGGAAATTGTGTGGGCGGGCCAAACGCTGCCGGAACAGATAAAAAAGATTTAAATATGACAATCCTCATATAACCCTGTTGCTCTGATGGATTTCAAAAAGAGGTTGCAGCAAGTCTCATTGCTCTCTTCGTTCATGCACGACGAAGGAAAGACAGACATTTCCATTCTCAAGCTGGTCAACTATAATCTGCTGTTCTTCGTCCCGATCCTGCTTGCGCTTCTACTCGCTTTATGGATTGGGAAAACGTACCACACGTATTTTGAGGCTTCTGCAGCAGTGACTGCGCGAATTCTGATGATTTACTTTACAATAATCATCTTCTTCTTTATCGTGCCTTTCATTCGCAGGCGAGAAAAGCTAGCGGGCGTGCGTTACTCGATCGTCGCATTCTTTCTAGTCGGCATCGGGATTACGCTGCCATCGATGATAAAAGGAGATTTGTCATTGTTTTCAAATCTGTTGATTTATTTTGGCAGTTATACGCTCATTACGTTCTTCATAAGTCCCGATGTTTTAGGCATTGAGAAAAACATCAAACAGTGGTTTAAGCATCACAAGCAGCTAAACATAATTGCAGTATTTCTCACGATTACGCTGTTGTACATTTTTGGTTTTGCTGCAACATACTACGCGATCTATCAGGACCAGACAAACTCCAATACGTTCAATCTTGGCTTTAAAAAGGAGGTTGGGTTTGGAACGTTTCTGTATTATAGCGTCGTGACCTTTGCAACGGTGGGATATGGTGATATCACTCCGCTGTCTACGGCCGCACGATTGACGGCAGGAACGCATATCATTTTGAGTACAGTAGTGAACGTGCTCTTCATCGCGATCATTCTGGTATTTGTTTCAAGTGCTCAGGCGATGACCGAGGAGACGACAAAGGAAGCGATTGAAAAAGTGGAAGAGGAAGAGAAACGAGGTCTCAAGAAAGAAGAAAAGGAAATTCTTAACGTGGAAAGGGAGGTGGAGAAAGTAGACAGAAATAGGCCACCGAATAATGGCTGGCGTCCGGAAGTCGTCGATGAACTCCGCAAATTATGATTTGTCTATGCGTTGTTCCCAATTAATTCATCAAACTGCAATCCCTTCAGCTTGGCGTCTTCAAGTCTAAGGACAAAGCTTTCGCCAGCGCATTCTAATTCGCTTGCTGGCACAAAGAACCAGTTTACACGGTCGAATTTCACGGCAATCCAGCTTTCTGCTCCAAAACGTCTGGCGTATTCCTGGAGCTCATCCACTTCTTTTTTTGTCAAATACTGCTTGATTTCTTTAGTAACTTTGCACTCGAGCGCGACCTTTCTGATCGCGTTTCCTGCAATGATATCCGGGCTTGGATAATGATTTGATCCGCTTCCTGCAGTTCGTATAGCAGCCCACTCATGGCTCCAAAAGAGATGAATCAGCTCGCGTTCAGCATTTGTGCCTTTGCTTTTTGCATGCATATATCTGGACTTCTTTTCCATAATTAAATACATTATGAAAATACGCTCAAAGAATTCAGTCGTTAATGATCGAAACTTAATCAGAACTCAAAAATCGATTTCTGCCCAACCTTGATAAGCTGCTCAGCTTCCTGGTACGTGATCCGCCGCTTGTTCATGAGCGTGCGTACTTTCTCCTCGAAAGCCAGTTCACCTTTATCAGTCGTTCTGCGTTTACGATAGATTACTTCAGCCACGAGATCACCCCATTTTTACTGCTGAAAATATGCATGTTTTTTGTGGCAGAGAATTATTTAAATGTTTGTAATACTGCGTCAGAGTGAACTTGGAGAATTGATTGAGAATGGATGTTTAATGTTCTATCTATACGGGTGTGGGCTCCGCTGCTTTTTCTTGTGCCAAGATAATAGTTCATGTTCGAATGTTCTCAGAGTTTCTGTTATCGTTTTGTATGCTTCAACAGTAATC
>JACRKM010000168.1 GCA_016219765.1 Candidatus Woesearchaeota archaeon | reverse complement strand
GCGCGTAGCGCGTCTGAGCGGTGCTGGTCGTACATATGTGGAGAAGTTCGCTTACCGACGAAGCTTTCCACGTACAGACAAACAACAGTTTAATATAGTTTCATGTGCTTTCGCGCAGCATGAATCACCGACGCGCGTTTATTACACGCCGAAATACGGTTCTATCACTGCTCGCATGCACGTTCATCATTATTGTTCTCATTGCGGGTTGCGCAACTCAAAAGCAGCAGATGCAACAAGCCGCAACAGCACCACCCGAGCCATCGAAAGCTGGTTCCGCTTCAAACGCGGCACAGCACACGCTTAAAGGAGTCAGTCTTTCTCCGAAGAGTTTTGAGCAGCAGGATTTCATTGATTTTTTTGTCAAAGCAAAGCAAGCCGGAGAAATGGTTACCTGGTCGGGTGACTGGAACGAACTTTCTGGAGAAAAAGGTGGCCCGCGCGTTGTTATGGAACTCGCGTCACGCTACGATTACACACCCGTCATCATCACGCAATTCTTTACACAGTCTTCAGGAAAACTTTTGCGGCCGCTTGATGCAGAAACCAAACAGAAGTACAAAGAGAGCGCCATCGCATTCGCCAAAGCGCATAAACCAAAATACTTTGGTTTCGGCATCGAAGTGAACATTCTCAACGAAAAATCTCCTAATGAGTTCGATGCATTTGTTGAGTTCTATGATGAAGTCTCTACTGCGGTAAAGGAGGCGTCGCCAAATACAAAAGTATTCACCGTCTTCCAGTTGGAAAAAATGAAAGGAATGAATGGAGGGCTGTTTGGCGGAAAGAATGATCCTACAGCAGCAACCTGGAGCTTAATTGATCGATTCCCAAAAACAGACATCGCGGCATTCACTTCCTATCCTGGTCTCGTTTACAAAAATCCATCTGACATTCCCACAGACTATTACACCGAAATAAAAAAATATACAAGCAAACCCATTGCATTCACAGAACTCGGTTGGCACGCGAAACCGATTGCCGAAGGGTGGGATAGCAGTGATGAAAAACAAAAGGAATTCGTGAAGACGTTCTTTGATCTTACTTCCGGCATAAATAAGGAACTCGTTATCTGGAGTTTCCTATACGATCAGAAAACCATTAAACCATTTGATACTATGGGATTATTCTCCTCTGATGGGACGGCACGGCCTGCCTGGGAAGCATGGATCGCATCATAAGAGCACAAGGTTTTTATACTGAATTAACCGAAATAACCTCATGGTGCCACAAGATATACTAGCGCAGATAATGACATTGTTGCCAAATGAGTATCTGCGCGCACTGGTCCTCCTCGCAGGTTCGTTTATCGCCGGCAGCCTCGTGCATTTCATACTGCGTACGTACGTCAAGCACCTGACGCATAAAACAAAAAGCGATATCGATGACATTATCCTTGAAATCGTTACAAAACCATTCTACTTCTTTGTAATATTTACAGGCGTCTACTTGGCGTTGCAAACATTAAACGCGCTGCAGGACTACTATGTGATTCTTGACCAAATCTTCTTTGTAGGCATCGTACTCATCACAACATACGTCGTGTCAAAAATACTCGCCGTCTTTATAGGCCGCTGGCTAAAAGTAAAAAAACAATTCGAAAAAACGCCGCAAGTGCTCAACAAGGTCGTCACGGTCGTCATCTACATCTTAGCATTTCTAACGATCTTAAGTCATTTCGAGATCAATGTCACTCCGCTCATTACTACTCTTGGTCTTGGCGGGCTGGCTGTGGGCCTGGCGCTGCAGAACACATTAATGAATTTTTTTGCAGGGCTGCATCTCATCTCAGACAAACCAGTCAATGTCGGCGATTTCATAGAGACAGAATCGAAAATGTCCGGATATGTTGAAGATATCGGCTGGCGCGCGACAAGGATCCGGACGCTCTCTAACACCATCGTCATCATTCCGAACGGAAAGCTTGCAGAAAGCGTGATCACAAACCTGTCCCTTCCTGAAGAGAACGTGATCGTCAGAATCGAATGCGGCGTTGCGTACAATTCAGATCTCAAAAAAGTTGAAAAAATAACACTAGATGTAGCAAAAAAAATCCAGACAACGGTCAAAGGAACAGTCAAAAACTATGACCCTGCAGTGCAGTTTCACACATTCGGCGAATCGAACATTCTTTTCTCTGTGAGACTTCGCGTCCAACACTGGGAAGACAAACTCCACGTCCAGCACGAGTTTATCAAAGCACTCAAAGAACGCTATGACCGGGAGAAGATCGAGATATCATTTCCAGTTCGCAAGATCTACACGGTTCAATAACTTCAATAACACACTTCGTACAGTCATCGCGCCCATCATCTTTTCTTTCTCTTTTTCTCCTTTTTTCGCCCTTTGCGTTTTGTCGGCGCGCTCTTTCGTTTCGCCGTCAGAACTTTTCGCTGCTTCTTGTGCCTAAACCGCGATTTAACCTTTGGTTTTTTAGCAGAAACTGCACGTGAAGTGCGTGAAGCATACGAAAACTTTTCTCTTGCGGCTCTTCTCCAAGACGGCAGAATGATCGAGGCACAGACAAAGACCACGAGCATCATACCCGCGATGAGCAAAAGCCACTGAGGAACAAGCCAGACAGTTTGCGTAATGTACTGCAGCGTCCCGTTTTTGGTTTCTGTCTGCTCTTTAGAGTTTGTTTCCCCTGCAGCGATGCCCGTCGCTTCTGTATCGCCCTCAGGAGCAGTCTGCGTCACACCAACCGATTCAAACATCCGAGAAATATCCGGAATGGCTTTGGTCTCATTATGCAGGTGAAACACGGCGGTCCCGTCGCCAAAACGGTTCGTCGCCTTATCCTGCGTAAACACCTGAAAGCGCGCGTTGCTCAGGAGAATCACTGGTTCGATGAAACGCTTCTCAATGTAAAAACCCATGACTCTGGCGTTTGGATGGGATGAAAAATTACGAATATCTATTGTCACCAGCTCCCGCATATTGTACATCGCGAGATCGTCAGGATTCTTCAATTTGATTAATAGGTCCCAAGGGATATCTGCATGAACATTCTTTGCGACCCGCTTCTTTCCTCCAATCTTCCCATCAATGAGAACGTAGACGTATCGGGTAAATGGTTCAGCAGAATCACCTGTCCCGCTGAAGTTAATACGAAAATACACGTTGCTTTCATCCTCATCCACATACACTGCAGTAATGTCCTGCATAGCATTGGGCGCATCACCAATTGGATCAATTACGTTTGGATTATTCCAGGGCAGGGTTGGAAGAAGCGTGATAAATGATCGGCCATCGTCTGCACCATTAGGTCCTGCAGCCAGATCCTGCATAGAATAATCAGAAAGGTCGCTTGCACGAAGCGGCTGGGCCGCCACCAGTAAAAAGAACAGGAACAGCCCGGAAGCAAGAATGTTACGATGCAGACACGGTTGCATCTCAGCAGATAATGAGGGTCTCTTTTTGAAATTAACGGTCAAATCCTAAACTTGCAGGATGAAAAAAGAAAGAATTAAAAGCTCATACGCAGATATTGCAGTTCAGTGCCTTCATCAAAAAGAGGAACCATGCAACGCAGCCATCGCTCAAAAAAGTCGCAAGCGCCAATAGAACAAACTGTCCAAATACCCGGGAGGCCATGCCATCATGAAGGAAATAACCACATCGAAAAGACGATGCGCGGCGTGGTGTTTGGAGTCCATGATGGTGTGCTGACACTTTTGGGATTCGTCTCTGGCGCTGCAGGGCTTCTTGCCGATAATCAGATCATCTTTCTCACTGGCCTAGCAGGAATGGTCGCTGAAGGGATCTCCATGGGTGTGGGTGAGTATCAATCCATCAATGCCCAAAATGAGATTCTCGAAAGTGAAATCACGAAAGAAGCCGAAGAGATCAAGACGATTCCTGATGAAGAAAAGAAGGAAGTGTACACGATCTATCGCAATAAGGGCCTTACTGACAAGGAAGCAAAGCTCGTCACCAAGTCGATAATAAAGGACAAGAGACGCTGGCTAAACACCATGATAGTCGAAGAACTTGGCCTCTCACCTGAAAAAGAAAATCCCTACCATGGCGGCGCGATAATGGCTGCCGCGTCATTCTTCGGAGGCGCGATCCCGCTCATCTCCTATCTATTCCTTGACAAGACACGAGCTCTGCTATTGTCTGTTCTACTTTCTATGGCTGTCGTGTTCATCGTGGGGGCTTATAAGACAAAATACACCAATAATGTGTGGTGGAAGAGCGGCAGCAGCATGATGACAATCGCCATGACTGTTGCAATCCTCACCTACTTCATAGGATTAGGGATCGGGAAGCTTGGAGGAGTGTTGTTCTGATATCTGTAGAAGCGCGTCCTTCAGCGTGCGAGAAGAATACAAGAACACCATAGAAAACTGCCAGCGGCTAAACTTTAGTCTGCTTTGCAGTTATCTAACTCAAATTCTCCATACAGACATTTCTCAAAAATTACTTTTGGCTTTCCAAATAAGCCAAGAGCGGAAACGAGAATATTTGTATCTAAGAGGACTTCATCACAAGGCCCTGCATCAAAGTGGATCTAGCGGACTCCTTATGCTTAACAGCTTTGGCTTTGCGGCATGAAGATACACCATCGTCGTCCTCACCTCATTATGCCCAAGCAACGCCTGCACTGCGATCACGTCGACGCCTGATTCAAGCAAGTGCGTCGCAAACGAGTGGCGCAACGTGTGAGGGTGCACTTTCTTTGTAATCCCTGCTTTCTTTGCAGCTTGCTTGACAATCTCCTGCACTGATCTCGATGAAAGATGCGCGCGATTGTTTCCAAGAAAAAGATACACTTTATGATCGTCAAGAACATTCTTTAATTCTTCCTTCAAACACTCAGGCAATATGAACGGCCGATCCTTATCTCCTTTTCCGTGCCGCACCCATCCGACTCCAGCATCAAGATCAATATCCGCGGGCTTAAGTCTCACCACCTCACTGACACGCAATCCTGCACCATACATGAGCGAGACAAGCAACCGGTGTTTGTCATTTCCTATCACACCGATCAACCTCTTCACCTCATCTTTGTTTAAGCAGACCGGCAGATGTTTGGGTGTCTTTGAGTATCTTATGTTCAGCTTCATGCTTTTTCTCAACACCTCTTCCATCATGAATCTTAAGGCATTATGAACCACATTAATCGAACTTCCAGCAGATTCCCTTTCAACATACTTGTCTAGAAAGTCTCGGATATCTATTTTCGAAAATTTCTTAGGATCCTTCTTGCAGAACACAAAGAACTTCCTTACGTAAAACAGGTAACTAGTTATAGTCCTGTGACTTAGTTTCCTTCTAAGCATTTCCTTTTTCATCGCTTCAAGGACATCCATGACAACACCACAACAGAAATAATGTACAGACTGATTAACAAACCTTCATGATGAAAACCAAGAGAATATTCAAAAGATCAGAAACTCCTTCAAAGCTAGCAAGAAAACCTTTGATTTCACTCAGAAGTTACATCACTTTTTTCGAACCGATCGAAAGAATTTCGCCACCTAAACCAACCAACCCCACGAAATCAATCAAATACGCATATGTGCTGTTAAGTGAAATAAATTTTCGGGCTTGATTTTTTAGAGGGCTTGGGCAAACCTTATATACGGCTCTCGTTTACATTAATCTATGAGCTTTTACATTATCATTCGTGGACCATTAGGATGCGGAAAATCTACAATAGCTGAAAAGCTATCCAAAATCCTAAACGCAAAATATTTCGCAGTAGATAGAGTACTTGATGAACACAATCTTACAGAAGATAAAGAAGAGGGATATATTTCACAAAAGAGTTTCATCAAGGCAAACGAAATAATTGCCTCTGAAGCAAAACGGATTTTGGATAGCGGTAAACCTGTTGTGTTTGATGGCAATTTTTATTGGAAATCACAAATTGATGATTTAATCAAAAGATTAGACTTTCCGCATCATGTCTTTACACTAAAAGCTCCTTTAGAAGTCTGCATAGCCAGAGATGAAGAAAGAGGAAAAACACACGGTGCAGACGCCGCACGAGCCGTATATAAGAAATCAACAGAGTTTGATTATGGAACTGTCATAGACATCAATAGACCATTAGATGAATGTGTTAAAGATATTCTTTCTTATTTGCCCAAGCCCTAAATTTATGAAAGCCCGAAAATTTACTCTCGCCAGCCCTTCGGGACGTTGCACTCTGGCTCGGTGCTACCGCACTCACTTAACAGCGATTAAATTCAATCTTTTCCTCACCGATAGGAGACCTGAGAAGTTTAACGTCGCTAAGCCTTTGGCTTTCAAACCCTTGATCACTCCTTACCTCTCAGGCTCGGAAAAGACTCTTCGAACATAAACTACGTTTATTGTTCTCGTCTCACTCCCTACGGTCGTTCGAGAATTTAACAGCAATTAGTTTCAATCACGCCCAATATTATAGTTCTCTAAAGATCACTAAATAATGGGGCGTGACTCTTCGGAAATCTTGCCTGCTGGCAAGACTCGGTCACTCACTGTCGTTCGTTCCCTTTTCCTCGTCCTCCCTTGCGGTCGGAGAAACTAACAGCGATTAAGTTCAATAATTTTTAGTGGCTACGAACGACGGATAGGGGGACATTTCTAACGACTAAACGAAACGAACGAGGGGGTGGGGCGGACGAACGACTGACCACTGGTCACTGG
>JACRKM010000165.1 GCA_016219765.1 Candidatus Woesearchaeota archaeon | reverse complement strand
GTCCCATAAATTCGGCTATGGCAAGAGGGGCATTTGGCGGATACCTGCGGATATTTTGTTTTCCAAATATAACTACACAATAAGCATTGAATTTGATACCCAGTAGTTATTTCGTTTGGCATTTTGTTTAATCATTCTCCCAATATCCTTATAGTCTCTCTTTGCACTTTCAGTATTAATTCCTTTATTTTCTTTAATTGCTGTAAATCAATACTTGTTTCAACACCATAGGTGGAAAGTTCCCTTCTTTCTCTTACAGTTGGATTTGTGATATTCTTTTCAACATCAAGAGTATCAAATTGAGTAACCAAGTCTTTGTTCAAGTCCAATTTCTTATCGTTTATCAAAGTGTAAACGAGCCAAGCTATACTCGATAAATAAATAAATATTTTTAATGATTTATTCATCTTACATCAACTTCATAATTATCCTTAAGATTAACAAACTAAAAGCTAATACAACAACAAACCACCCTAAAATTTCATACCACTTCATGTTTATCACCTCAACATATTTTTCAGGATTATGAAATACAAGGCTTTCGGATAGAATACTATAAAAAATTTTGTCTTCTTTATTCAGGAGAATATCCTTTTCAGCTATATCAACATATCTTATAGGTTTTTCAACTAATTCAGATTTTCTTATTTCATCCTTTATTAAAAAGAAACTTTCATGACTGTCTTAAATATTCTTTAAGGAATAATTCACGCAAGAAAGTATTTAATTGACAGTCGTTTTTTGGCAGGGTTAAGCGGCGGAGTGATAACGAAATGCGAATCAAATCGCGAAATAAAGAAGGTGATTTCCATGCAGCTAACGAACATCGGATTTCCAAATGTGTATGACGGGCTGATCAAGAAAGCGGTTGAGTCGTTCTGGCGTAAAGAAGCGTCGCCGCAAGATGTCGAGCACGCTTTTGCCCGGATTGTACAGTATAATACGACAGTCCAGACTTCCCTTGACCTAATTCCTGTTTTTGATTGCGACATCTACGATCGTATGCTAAAGATTGCAGTGATGTTTGGCATCGTTCCCGGCCGCTTCGGAACCTCGCAGCAGGCGAATGACGATCTTGAGACATATCTTTCTATTCCGCGCGGCACGCGAAACAGTCCTGCGTCGCCGATGGTGAAGTGGTTCAACACGAATTACCATGTCGTTCAGCCAGAGATCGAGCACGAGCCGAAGCTCATCAAGGATCACATCACTCCGCTGCTGCGGCTTGCATCAGAGCGCGTGCAGGGAAAGACCGTAAAGCCGGCGCTGATCGGGCCATGGACGCTGCTGTCGTATGCAATGAACAAGACAGATCGCAGCGAGGAAGCGCTTTTTGACGCATTATCAGGAGAGTATGCTGATCTCATCAACAATCTGGCAGTTCCGTTGGTCCAAGTCGAAGAGCCAAGTTTCTTGACGCGAGGCATTCCTGGACAGTATGCGCAATTTCTAAGGAAATTGAGAAAAGATGTGCACTTGCACACGTATTTTGGTTCAGTTCGCCGCATTGCGGATGATTTGTTTGCACTTCCTGTCGAAGGGTTCGGCCTTGATTTTGTCGATGGGGCGGCTGATCTGGAATATCTGAATTGGCAGGGATACTTTGACATGTTCAATGGCGGCAAAAAACTCATTGCAGGGATAGTAAATGGAAGAAATGTGTGGAAAGCGAATGAAAGGGCCACGCGGACGTTGGAATACCTGCTTGATAATGTTTCTGAGGAAAATTTGATTCTTGGTCCTTCTTGTTCTCTTCTGCACGTGCCCCTCTCGGTAAAGCATGAACAGCCTGAACTGCACGATAAATTCAGCTTTGCAGTTGAAAAGCTTGCAGAGCTCGAATCGCTACGATCTTTTGCAGTATCCAAGTCTGAAAACAGTAAGGCTTCTCAAGTTTCTGCGGTGGTTGAACGAAAAGCAGGCAGTATGTTGCCATCAGTTTTGCACTCAATTCCCTGCTATGAACAGAAGTGTTCGGGTAAAGAGTTTCATCGAAACGCTTGCACTGCCTGGAAATCTTCTGTGGAATACCCGGTGACAACGATTGGCAGTTTCCCGCAGACATCCGAGCTCCGAAGCAAGCGTGCAAGCTACAAATCGAGAAAGATTTCACAGCAAGAGTACGACGACTTCATTAAAGACATGATTCGCGATGCGATCGCACTTCAGGAGGAGCTTGGGATAGATGTTCTAGTGCACGGAGAGTTTGAGCGTGAGGATATGGTGCAGTATTTTGCACGGCAGCTTGATGGATTTACAGAAATCGCATCTCCAGTTCAATCATATGGGACAAGAATGGTGAGGCCGCCGGTAATCACAGGCAATGTAAATCGTAAAGCGCCCATGACTCTCGAATGGATCACGTATGCGCAGTCGCTCACAAAAAAACCAGTGAAGGGAATTCTTACAGGACCAGTCACAATGCTGCAGTGGGCGTACCCGCGAGAAGATCTTCCCCGCTCTACACAGATGTATCAGATTGCCCAAGCGCTGCGCAGTGAAGTGAACGAGTTATACGCGGCAGGGATCCGACATATACAAATCGATGAGCCAGCATTGCGCGAAGGCTTGCCATTGGAAAAACGGGAGCGCGAGAATTATCTTTGGCACGCAACGAATGCATTTCGTTTGTGTGCAGCCGATCTTCCAGCTGATGCGGTGCTGCACACGCACATGTGCTTTTCTGAATTCAAGGACATTATTGAAGGCA
The DNA here is from genome assembly GCA_016219765.1 of Candidatus Woesearchaeota archaeon. Lineage (GTDB taxonomy): Archaea > Nanobdellota > Nanobdellia > Woesearchaeales > UBA11576 > JACQX01. Next base: position 6,038 of record JACRKM010000165.1, on the reverse strand, counting down.
TCAAGGCGCTTGAAGTTGACGTGATCAGCATTGAGGAAAGCAAGAGCCATGGCAAAGTGACGCGTTTCTTGCAAGAGAGCGGTTTTAGCGGCGGCGTTGGCCTCGGCGTGTTCGATGTGCACAGCCCTCGCGTGCCGCCTGTTGAGGAGATGTTAAAAATTCCCGCGTCTCTTTCCATCGATGCGCGCCGGATCTGGATCAATCCTGATTGTGGGCTCAAGACTCGGACGCCTGATGAAGCAAAAGCGCAGTTGGATAATATGGTCGAGGTGGCGAGGCATTTGAGACAAAAAGGATGAGCTTGCTGCTTTGCCTGCCGCGGTTCATGTCGCTTGATTGTTAAAACGTGGTACATACCTCTGCCTTCAGGCCGATTCGACTCTAACGAGAATTTTTTGTTCGCCGTCGAAAGCTCGCGGCCACCAAAAAGGCAGGTGTAATCTTAGCGCATTCAACAGCAATTGAAATGAAAGCCATCGACGCACTCAAACAGAGCAATGGCGGGCTCATCTCCGTCGAGATAGAACCGCCAATGGTCGGCCGGAGCATCAAGGAGGTATTTGACGTTCTCGACCCGCTGGTTGACTGTGGCGTGGCATATGTTGATATCACGTATCATCCTGAACAGATCATCGGCCACGTTAAGGTGAACGGCGACTCGTTCCCTGTCTCGATGCGCAAGAAACCCGGGACTGTCGGCGTCGCAGGAGCCATCCTTGGACGCTACGGCAGCAGAGGTGTCGTGCCGGTCCCGCATGTGATCTGCACCGGCTTTACGAAATACAGCACTGAAGAATACCTCATCGAGCTTGGCTTTCTTGGCGTTGAAAACGTGATGGCGCTGCGGGGAGACCCTGCCGGTGGAATCGAAAGTAGACAACAATTCTGCCCTGCTCCGGGTGGTCATGCGCATGCAAACGAACTCGTGATGCAAATTGCAGACCTGAAAAGAGGAGTTTACGTTGGAGCAAAAAGTGGGGAGTCGATCGATTTTTGTGTTGGTGCTGGTTGTTATCCGGAGGGGCATGCAGAATCACGATCGCCTGACGAAGAACTGAGATGGTTGAAGATGAAAGTTTATGCAGGTGTTGACTACTTGACGACGCAGATGTTTTTTGATAATGAAAAATATTATCGCTTTGTGGAATCAGCTGCGCGTGCGGGAATAACGGTTCCCATCGTTCCAGGAATAAAGCCGCTGACAAGCATCAGTCATCTCAGGATGCTTCCCGGTATTTTTGGCTGCAGCATTCCAAGAACGTTGGCGCAATTGGTTGAAAGGCACCAGAAAAATCCTGATGATGTCAAGAAAACAGGCATCGAATGGTGCATCGATCAGTGTCGTGACCTTCGCGAGCACGGCGTGCCGAGTCTTCATTTCTATGCTGCGAGAAATGCGCCCATCATCGAGATCATCAGAGCATTGTGACTGGAGTTCATCGGCATTTTCTTCCGTCACGATGGTTGCATGAAAAGAAATTTCTGATTCTTGCTATTTGTGTTGCTGTCTGTTAAGACATTAACGTATATTTGGAAGATGAAATGCGCGGGAATGATCTTTCTTTCGCAGCAAGGCAGGATAAAGAACGGTCAATACAACTTTGACTCAAAAATTCAATGCTTGTATTTGGAGATTTCCCTGATCGATGATCTTACTGCTTCCTTAACAAATTCCGCTTTAGTTTTGTAGCCCAAATTAGAATCTTTAACTATTTCATCTATCTTTTTTGTCAGCTCTGTAGGAAGTGCTACGTTGGTATAACGGTTCATGGGCGTTGTGTACGGCTTCTCTTTATAAATTTAATTATTCACGCCCCCCCCCATCCATGATGTATATATGCATCATACATAGAGTAAAGTTTATAAAGTTGACCTGCTTTATCGACAAGAAACTGATTACATATCCAAAACAAACGGGTCGTAAGCGAATTTAGAGTAACAAAAGGGCGAAGATAAACCCGACAAAAGGAGGTTGAAAGATGGTGTCTAAAGAACTTCTCGTGTTTTTTATTGTCTTTGCAGTATTGCTTTCAATCATTGTAACAGGAATGGCAATAGTCAAAGATAATTTCAGCAATGGTGACGATCAGAGTGCTGCTGGATCAGGCAGACACGATGTGGGAGAAGGAAAAGTAACATTCTATGTTGAGGAAAAATTAGAACCAAAAACAGGAAATGCGACGGTTAAGTTCAATGTGGTAAAAAAGAGGTGAATGAAAAATGCGAGACCTTTCAAATAAAACATTAGCAATTTTGGTAGTAATCGGGATTTTGTTTTCAATGGGCGGGCTTATCGCTTCGATCACCGCTTCGATTAACTACCCAGCGTTAATAACCGGCAATCCTGTTGCGAATGTAAGTTCAGGAACAGGCTCTTCAACATTAAAAGTAAAAAGTCATCTTGTCCTGAATATTACCGACGCTGCAATCAATCTTGGAGATTTGGCACTTGGAGAGACAAATTCCAGCGAAGAAACCAACGACTTTTTTGTGGTTCAAAATGACGGCTCAGTAGATTTTAATGTCTTTGTGTACGGTGCAGCAGCTACTGACAGCCCATTTACCAGCACCACTGATGGAGCCAATACCTTGCCTAACAATTATTACCTTGTGCATGCAAACTCCACTGAAAGCGGAACCGCCAACGCAACTTATACCCCGGTTCCTTCCACAGCGGCGAACAAGCGGTTGCTCATAAGCGGCTTACAAAAACAAAATAGTGTTGACAGTGCGAAAATTGGCATCAAAGTAACCGTTCCCATCGATGAGCCGGCCGGGAATAAAAGCGCGGCCCTTACTATCTACGTAGAGCAGGCGTAGACATTTTTGTTTTTATTTTTTGTTTTTTATTTATTTTTAATGCACTCAAGAAGGTATCTGGCCTGCAGTGGTTGCGAGTTTTTGAGGATCCATTCACGAAATATGTAGATGAATTTTATCTATTTATGGGTTTGAAATATGGGTCTGAAATGGAAAAAAAAGCATTAATGATTTTATGCGCAATTCTCTTATGCTTCTTACTTATTTTTATCATATTAAGTGTCTTTCTCCGTTCGGATCCATCAATAGCCGGATCATCTATAACTGGATTTGCCGTTTCTAATACGACTTCCGAAACAGGAACAGTTGCTTTTATCGTCGCAGGAACTATCATTATAAAACTCACTGATGCAAACATAACATTTGGAGAACTGAGCATTGGCGATAATGTTTCAAGCGAGGCCATTAATGACTTTTTTGTAGTTCGTAACGACGGCTCAGTAGATTTTAATGTTTATGCTTATGGAATATTAAGCCCTTTTACGAGTTCACTTAACAATGCAAGTACCCTGCCAAACAAGTATTATTCTGTTCACGCCAACTCTACTCAAAGCGGGATAGCAAATACCACATACGTGCCCGTCCCAGCAAATATTTCCACCAAAGTGTTGCTTGTACAGGGACTCCAAAAAGATAATGCGGTAGATGTTGCCAAAATAGGGATACAAGTTGTTGTTCCAAGGGATGAAGGGCAGGGAGCTAAGACCGCAGATTTAGTAGTGTATGTCGAGGCACAATAATCATTTTTACCCAAAAACCTACTACGATGGCAAAATGCTTCCAGTGTGTTAGGATTCCGCTTATTCCAGATGGATGGAATCTGCTGAGTAAAAAGCTCGCTTATTGTAAACTGAGCGACCCTCCGCTTGAAAATAGAGTGTGCCCAAAGCAATATGCCGCCGGATTATTTGATAAGTTGTCACGAGCTTTTGGCAAATCCTGGAAAAGAATAAATTTGTTCTTCATGATCTTAATCGCTTCCGGTGCCTTTGTTCCTTCTGTCTGCTCACTGGGCATTTCGCCAGCAATGGAAGAGCTTAATTTTGAGCCGGGTGCAATAAAGGAGTTTCAAGTGCGAATTTTTGGAGAAAGCGACCCCTTCGATGTAAAAATAAGCACCACTGGAGAGCTAACACAGTATATTTCTATAGAAAAAAACATGCTTACAGTCCCTAGTGAAGGCAGCACTTTTAGCTACACAATTAAAATGCCAGATGAACTCAAGCCAGGAAAGCACAGGTCAAGTATGGTGATAGAGCAGCAGGCAAAGAAATCTGAAACCGGTGCTGGTAAATCTTCTTTCGGAGCAATGGCCGCTGTAGGTCATGTTTTAGTAGTGCGTGTTCCTTATGAAACAAAATATGCTGAAGCTAAGATAGATTTGCCTGATGTGATCGAAGCAGGGCAGACCATTGACTTCAAAGTAGAAGTAAACAATTACGGAAATGAAGATATCACCAGCGCAAAAGGAACCATCTACATTTACTACATAAACAATAGCGAAATAATATCGGTAGGTACAGACGCTAAAGAAATAAAAAAAGGAGAATCCGCGGAATTGTATGCCCACTGGACCCCTAAAGGAATCGGTCCCGGAGAATATAGGGCAAAAGCAGTGGTGGAGTACGATGGAAAAAAGACCGAAGATGATGCCACGTTCAGGATTGGAGACATTTTTGTAGAAATAATCGCTTTTAACCCGAAAGAATTGGATGATGGACGAATAAACAGAATAGAGATAGAAGTGGAAAGCCGGTGGAACTTTGAAATTAAAAATGTCTATGCGTCAGTGGACATTCTTAAAAACAATAATAGAAAAGAAACTATAACTACTGCGCCCATTAGTTTACCTCCGTGGAAAAGTGACATACTGACCGCTTTTTGGGACACCACCAATTATGATCCCAACGAATACGCAAATGGTGGAGAATACAATGCGAAGGCCGTTCTCAATTATGAGGGGAGAAACACGATCAAAGATTTTAAACTGTTTTTAAAATCACCGGCGAAAATAGAATCCCCTGCTCAAACCGAAAGCAGCAGCCCGCTGTCCACTCTCACTATAATTTTAATAATCGCCCTGGCAATTTTACTATCTATTTGTGGAATTTACATCCTTCAGAATAGACAAGACCGAGATTTCTGATGTTGATGGTATCACATAACAAAACAGAAAACAAGACACAAAAAACGAAGAATGATACCGTATTACTAGTACCTCTGGTTATATGCGTGGGAGTTGTTGTGCTTTCCATTTTTGTGCTTTTAATTTTGAATATGCAGAAATATGAAGTACAGGAGCTTAAAATGGATATTACCATTGGAAATTATACCGGCCTCAATCTTGATCCCGATGTCATCCATTTTGGAACCAGCAAAAAAGGCGAAGAACGGGCCATTACTCGAGAAGTGATTGTAATCAATAATTCCACTTACAATAAAAAAGTGGCTATTGAAGTGGTGGGAAACATATCCAAACTGGTTTTCCTGTCAGACAATTATTTTATTCTGCCTCCTGACAGCAATAGGAGTGTGCTCATTAGTGCAAAAGTACGACGAGAAGCAGAATATGGAACATACACTGGAATATTGAGAGCGTTATTCAAATAAGATGACACCGGAGATTCGCGAATGCAGTCGTGCGAGAAAAACGATCTTTTATCTTATTTTACTGTGGTTGTTGGTACTGGTCGCCCAAGGTATAGTGACATATAATTCATTAATGACTGTATTGATGACCGGGAAGGCGATAAATTCTGTTGGTTCAGGAGAAGCAACTGTCAGCTTTAATGTGATCGCTGGCGAAGTGCCATCGTACAGCGGTGGCGGTGGTGGCGGTGGTGAAGCCACGACAGCGGCTGCTGCAGCATATAATGTTGGAGATGTTTCATCGATGCAGTCTACTCAGACTGTTGTTGCAAGGAATGGGAAGGTTGAGGTTACGAAAGATTCGGTGAAGTACACGATCGAACTCACCAGTGTTAGTGCAAACGCTGTAACGCTCAGAATTAGCTCAGTCGTACAGTTCATCACCGTGCTCTACGGTGAAACGAAAGCAGTCGACCTTGACCAGGATGCTGAAAATGACATTTCAATTCAGCTTATTAGTACAGATGTTGTAGTGAATAAAGCTACGCTTAAGATAACTTCGTTGCATGCGAGCCCTGTTCCGATGCGTGAAGTGACTCCAGCAAAGAAGAAACAAACACCAAAGGAGC
>JACRKM010000170.1 GCA_016219765.1 Candidatus Woesearchaeota archaeon | reverse complement strand
CATACACTAGTTAATATTCTACTTCTTCTGTACTCTCAAGAACTTCCTCTTCGCTTGATTCTTCTCGCTTCTTTTTTCCTTTCGTTTGCTCTTCGACCTTCTTCTTCATCTTCTCGTGAATCTTTTTTGCGTGCTCTTTTGCTTTTTCAAAAAGTCTCTTCACGATTGGCGTTGCTTCTGTCTGCGCTGCTTCCTTTGCCCCCTGAATCTTCTTTAAGATGACATCACTCCAATTGTCAAGAACTAGATCCGGGTTCGCTATCCTGCTGCCCCACGTGTTGATGAATGTAAGATCATACAAATGATACTTTGTAGGAGTTATTGGATCTTCGTCAGGATAGCCAATCGTTACTACCGCCTGCGGCTTAACATTCTTAGGAGAATTCATTATCGTGCACAACATTGGCTCATCAAATGCGGACACCCAACAGCTGCCAAGACCCTGGTCGGTCGCTGCAATAAGCATATTTTCGATTGCAGCGGCGCCGTTCTGCACGCTATATATTTTTTCTCCAACATCACCGTAGAAACGTTTTGTCTTATATGGCTCCGAATATACCACAATAATAACTGGCGCCTTCTCGATCCAACTCTGCTGCATCGCAGCGTTGGCAATCTTCTTCCTAGTCTCCTTATCAGTCACGACAACAAATTTCCAATCCTGCAGATTACCTGCGGAGGGAGCCTGCTGCGCCGCCCGAAGGACATTACCGACCTTTTCCCATTCAACAGGAACTTCGAGGTACTTGCGGATAGAACGCCTCTTTTCAATAGCCTCAAATGTTTCCATGCTTCTATTTTTGTCTGTGTCGTATATAAATGTTTTTATAGGCTCGACAACTTCACGAGATGATTGCACAATCTATATATACCGCGCAGAAAGGTTTCAACGCATGGAGTATCATAAATTGGTGGATGTCTATCAGCAGATCCAATCTACCTCCAAGCGACTGGAGAAGACCAAGATCCTGGCAGACTTTCTCAAAGAAACCGACGTTTCGCAGATCGAACCGATCATACTCCTATTGCAAGGAAAGGTCTTTCCTTCGTGGGACGATCGATCGATCGGGGTCGCAACACGCCTCGTGATCAAGGCAATCACGAAATCACTGGGATACACAGAGGCAGCAATCGAGTTGGAGTGGAAAAAAACAGGCGACCTTGGGACCACTGCAGAAAATCTTACAGCGCAGAAGAAACAGGTTGCGCTCTTCTCAAAAAAACTCAACGTGCACAACATCTTTTCAAATCTTCGCAAGATCGCAATGCTGGAAGGGGCTGGTTCGATCGACAGAAAAGTTTCGCTTATCGCAGAATTACTGACAAGCGCGTCACCCGCTGAAGCAAGGTATATCGTTCGAACAGTCCTTGAAGAACTTCGCGTCGGGATCGGTGAAGGAATTCTGCGTGACGCAATCGTGTGGGCATTCTTTTGCGATGACGTGAAAATCCAGTATGATCCGGCGGAGAAGTCTATCGAACCGGAGAATCGCGAACTCTACAATAAGTATGTGGACACTGTACAATCAGCATATGATATTCTTAATGATTTCGCTGCAGTTGCCAAGATTGCAAAAGAGCAAAGCGTCGCGGGTCTGACCGCACTTGATCTTCACAGCGGCAAACCTGTGAAAGTCATGCTCTTTCAGAAGGCGATCAATATCGCTGATGCCTTTGAACGTGTGGGCAGACCGTGTGCGGTTGAGTTCAAGTACGACGGATTCCGCATGCAGATCCATAAGGCTGCCGGCAAGATCCTCGTCTTCACCCGCAGATTGGAAGAGGTTACATCACAGTTCCCGGAAGTTGTGGAATTTGTCCAGAAGAATGTTGCAGGAGATTCTTTTATCCTAGATGCTGAAGCAGTCGGGTTCGACCCGCAGTCATACAAATACCTGCCTTTCCAGAGCATCTCTCAACGCATCAAGAGAAAACACGATATCGATCAGGTAGCCAAAGAATTTCCCGTCGAAGTGAACGTGTTCGACATCCTCTCTCACAATGGAAAGACGCTCATCAAGCAGCCATTCCACGAGCGAAGGAAGATCCTCGAACGCACGGTTACACAAGTCCCACGAAAGATCGTGCTAGCACGCCAGCTCGTGACCGAGAACGATGCGGCAGCAGAGAGGTTTTACCAAGAAGCCCTCAAGATGGGAGAAGAAGGAGTCATGTTCAAGAACCTTGACGCAGAATACATGCCGGGATCCCGTGTTGGATTTGGAGTCAAGGTCAAACCAACTATGCAGTCTCTTGACCTGGTGATCATCGGTGCAGAATGGGGTGAAGGAAAACGCTCAGGCTGGCTCACAAGCTTTGTACTCGCGTGCAAAGAGCCAGATACCGGAGACTTCCTTGAGGTTGGCAGAGTTGGAACAGGCTTTAAGGAACTTGCGGGTGAAGACGGAGTAACGTTTGACGAGATGACAAACTTACTGAGGCCGCTCATTGTAAAAGAGAAAGGCAGGGAAGTGCACGTGAAGCCGCAGATTGTTGTTGAAATCAGTTATGAAGAGATACAAAAAAGTCCAAGTTATTCATCTGGATACGCACTGCGCTTTCCAAGACTGGCACGCCTGAGAGCTATGGAACGCTCTCCGGATGATATCAGCACACTTGATGAAGTAGAGAACTTGTATTCAACACAACGATCACGATAAATTCATTTGGGGTGAAACCAGTGGTTTTTTCAAAAGTTAAGGGGTTGCTTGAAATTGAAGAAAAGATCAACCAATTATCTGCAACAGTTGCAGGTCATACCACAAAGATTGAAATGCATACAAAGGCTGTTGAAGAAGGCGCAAAAGCCGTGGGCTTGCTTCAACAGGAAATCTCTCAGGTGAATACTGACACCGCAAACATCTACCTTGAGTTCATGGAACAACTTAACCATACGAAGAAGCTCAATGAAGAGCTCAAAGATGACATCTATGATTTCAAGCTCCTCAAAGGACAGCTTAAGACAAAAATCGTCGAGGAGCTATCAGAGAGTTTCCGTGGAGAGATTGCAATGCAGAGCAAAAAGCTTGAAGCAGACATCAAGGTATACAATGCGCTCAAGGATGAACTGGGTCGCGTGCTTGCAGAAATCAAAGGATTACAGGAAGAAATGAACAAATTCCGCACTATATCATCGCAAATAAAAACAGCAGATTTCGAACTTGCCAACTATGCCCGCGAAGTAACGCGACTCGCTCGTGACAAGAACGAACTGCTCGCACGAGCAGATCGCCTGGAAAGTGCGATCGCGAGAGAACGCCGGCGTCAGGTACAATAATTCTTTGTATTGTATTTGTTTAGCTCTAATGCTCACAGCGCCGCCACGACGCTCGCTCTGTATGTGAGATTGGAATGTGTATTCCAAGAGCTGTGGAATCGTATCCGTTCCTTGCCAGCTCGCAGGTCGGTGGCGGCGCTGTGAGAGCGATTAGCTAAACAAATACCTTCTTTGTATTTATTTTCTCCTCTTCTTCCTTGCACAAGGTTTTGCATCGCCACGCAAGGTAATAATAGTAAAGACGGCCAGCATTCCTAGGAATACAACGAAAACTCCAAAATCAATCAATGAGAGTTCTTGCTTTTTCAAAAACGCGCTTGCTTCTCCTACGATACCAAGCCTGTTTGTTGGCTCTTGCACACTCTGTTTTGACTCCAACTCTTCAACTTTACCTATGACATCCTCTTCTTTTTTATCCTGTTGCACAACACCTGTTTTGTTTTCTGAATGATCAATGGCTTCATCAAATGCATTAATTTCATCACTGACGTTTTCTTCAGATATTTCATTATCCTCATATAGGGCTTTCTCGTCGTCAATCAGTGCAGAATCCTGCTTTCCTTCTATAACGGTTCTAACTGGAATGGCTAACGAAGGTGTCACTGTAACCTTGTCAGGCCCTGCAGGGCGTATCTGTGCAAGCAGTACATCTTCATACACGCCATCCGGCAGATGTGAAGGAACCGTGATCAACACATTGAGTGTCATCTTTTCTCTTGCAGGAATTATGCCCTGCTCTGGCTCGGTGCTGATCAAAATGTTGCCTTTCGTTTCTCGTATCACCACAAATGATACGTCTTCATCATTAGGATTCATCAAGACGATCTCGCGGCCGTACGAATGATTACGAAACGCGTGCTCAATAGTCAATACGCTGGGCGAAATTCCTACGCCTAACGCGTACACGTGTAAACTCGCCAGAGGAATACTAATAAAAGAAAAGAAAAAAAGAAGAAAAACATTGCGGGCAAAAACTCGAACCACAATATCCCTCACGAACTCGCTGCAACCAGCATCAACTGACCATTGAATAGCCCCGTCTTTGTTCCCAAAGGAACCACAAGCTCAAGACTCAATGGAACATACGATGCAACTCCAGCATCTATATTAGTGGGCTTCAGTGAAAGCGCGTTGCTAAGCGTCCCTGATACATTGCTTGTGAAGCTGCCATCAAAGCTGTATCGCACATTGCTTGCTGGAATACTTGTGCTGCCGCTGCCCAAACCAGATCCTTTCACTCCAAGGTTGATCCTGCTGTTGCCGATATTGCGTATCGTCGGCTGTGCTGCAGTCGTGAACAATGCATCTCCAAGAATCGCTGTTGTCGCACCAGCAGTAAGCGCCCCAAAACTGAGTGTTGTCATCTCGAGTTCAACCGCGGTTACTGATCCATACTGAAAGGTTGCACTTGCGCTGCTGCTCGCATTTGCGTCATCAGTAACATTTACACTGATGCTGTAGTTCTGTGATGCCTCAAAGAACTGAAGATACGTCATCCCCTGGAACAGCGCCGTTGTTGCATTCAGAACAGCCGTCTTGTTGAGTATGAATGTTCTTCCAAATGGCTGAAGAATCCCACGCACTGAAGTGATCGTGTCTTGCTGATTCACATCACTTACCTTAACGGTCATGTTCACCGTAGTATTACCACCGGGAAACGGCAAGATTTGGATGCCCGGGAAAAATGCGTCCTCGTCAGGACTTGGCGTAAGCTGATCGATCTGCGGAAGCGAGTTAGTCACTGTCAAGGTCAATGAGATATTTGATCCTGAACCGCTATCATTGCCGCTCGTTACATTTGTACCCGCACTGCTATGAAAATCCGGAATAAATGCAAGAAAATCTGCACTGTTATTATTAGAATCAGCGAACAACACTCTGCGTAAGGCTTGGCCAGGGATCACTTGCGGTGCAGGTGTGCCTTCAAACAGATCCGGTGCAATCAACGCCGAATCACCCCACCCAACCGCGTCCACAATTGTACTGCCTTGGAGCAATGCAATGCCTGAATTCGTATTAGCAAGCGTGATAGGTTCTTCGTGATCCGCGGCGGGCCAACTTGCGTTGTCTTTAGCAGAGCTCCAGCCGGCATCTGCAATGAGATAATACTGAGCCGGCTCCAGGACGACATTATTTCCCAAAACAGCATCAGTTGCTGAACTTGCAGTCTTAACAACCCAACCACTAATGTTGATAGAAACACTTGTAGGGTTGTACAATTCAATCGCTTCGCCTCCTGTTTCTGAACCAATTGGGTCGTATAGAACCTGATTAATTATCACATGATCAGGCACCGAAAACACTTGCCGTCCGCTCAAAAACAGCATTATTGCCAGAATCGCTAATTTCATTTGTTTGTTCAAATTCACATTCTCACCTCGGCTTTTCATCATAGTGGATGAACATTCGACCGTCATCTATGCAAAGATTTTCTGTGGTCTTGCGTTCAACCTATGGAAAACTGCGCTGTGACACCATTTCATTAATTGTGATGCAAAAATTTAAAATAAGTTTTTGCCGTTATGAAAAATATTCTCTCTGATTAGCAGTATTTTCGGAAATGCCTAATTCTTCTGAAATTATTTCAGCCAAAACACAAAAATAGAAGGTTCTCTTGTTAGCATCGCACTGATAATTGTGATCACACAGAACTTCAACAACAAGTG
>JACRKM010000167.1 GCA_016219765.1 Candidatus Woesearchaeota archaeon | reverse complement strand
TATTAGATCCTGAAGTTATAATGATAATCTCTTCTCCGCGCTTGACTGGAAGGACCTTACTGATGCCTTTGATGCCGCAGATGTGGACGTCTTTGATGCGTTCTTTGATTTTGTATAGGTCATTGAGGCTTTCTTCCTTTGCGCTCGGTTTGACCGTGAGCGTGTTCTCTTTAAGCTTGACCGAGTTTTCTTTAAGCGATTTTTCCAAGATCTTGACTACTTTTTGTGCGTTGAGGTTGACATAATTCATCTTTTTTTCATCGAGTGTCACTTCAACTACAAGGTCTGCGATGTTGATAGAAAATTCGTTTGCAATATCCTTGAGCTTTGTCTCCTTAATCGAGAGAGCAGTCTGTTTGATGTCTTTTCCTTTGTTGTACGGGCTTTTGAGGAATATCTCCATCATTGGCGTGCTTGGGTTCTCGCGCCCATCGAGAATTTCAATGATGCGGGGCAGACCCACTGTGACGTTCATTTCTGCAACGCCGGCGAAGTGGAATGTGTTGAGTGTCATCTGTGTTCCTTGTTCGCCGATTGATTCTGATGCGATGAGTCCAACCGATTCACCCGGTTCTACCTGGGCGCTCTGGTATTCTTCGTAGACACGTTCAAAAATTTTCTTAGCTTTGGACTTATTGATGCCTTTGGGAAGCTGTGACTGCACTTCCAAAAGCAGCTTATCCGGTAATTTCCCCTCGTATTCTTTGAACAATTCTTCCATGATGGTGTCCTCGTGCTTGCGTGAAGTTATGTTAGCGTATTTATGTTAGTGTATTTTTGCTTTCATTCCTCTGTTCGTATGACTTCCTGAACGATTTTCTTGATGTTTATTGTGCCTTGTTCTGATTTTGAAACATCTATGCCATCGTCTCCATACAGGAATTGCGCTATCTTTCCAGATGAGTCGCGTACAGTATTGTCGTATTCTATTTTAAGATCTTGCAATGCGTTTGCAAGTCTGCGGTAGAGATATCCTGATTTCGGAGTACGCAGCGCAGTATCCATGAGCGAGTCCCTTCCGGTCATGCTCATGAAGAAGAATTCTGAAGGCGTCAGCCCTTGTTTGAATCCTCCGCGGATGAATCCATGCGCTTGTGGGGAGAGATCCCCTTTCTTGAATGTTGCTAAGGTGCGTCCGCGGTATCCATTGGTGATGCGGCCTCCACGCATGGCTTGCTGTCCTACACATGCAGCCATTTGGGCGAGATTGAGTGGTTTTCCGCGTGACCCGCTGCGGCTCATTATGATGGTGCCGGTTTCTTTGGTTGAATATTCATTAACGACAAGTCCTGTTTTGTTTCTTGCTTTGTTGAGCGCTTCAAGAATCTTCAATTCAAGCGTTTCTGCAGCTGTCTTTCCAGGGAATGCTTCAAGGTCTCCTTTGTGGAACGAGTCGATTAGCATCTCATCTGTCCTGGAGGCGTCGTCAAGGACTTCATTGATCTTATGTTTTGCGGTTTCTGGAAGGTCTGCATCGCCGATGCCGGTCGTGAATCCGTGTTTCTTGAGGACGTGGATCGAAAGCCTCATGGAATTGTTGATAAATTCTGCTGTGAATTTTGCGCCGTATTTTTTGTGAATGTCGCGCAGCACTAGCCCGTGCCCTTCTCCGAGGCTTGCCGTGTCCATGACGCCTTCAACAAGTTTTCCTTTCTTGATAACGACTGGCTGGCGGTCTTTGGATTCTCCAGCATAATCAAAATCGTCAGGAAATAATGTTGAGAAAAGTTCTTTGCCGCTCACGACATCTTTCTTTGGCAGCTTGGCAACTGCATCAAATACGCCCGCGGTAAGCAGGATGTCGACAGCTTGTTCCTTCGTGAATGAGAGCTGCTTTGTGAGAAGGTAACTTCCGGAAATGCCGTCCTGCATACATCCGATGACAGAAAGCCCGTATCCCGCACTGATCAGCTGCGTCTGCACTTTCATAAGAATTTCTGCATCTGCTCGTGCTTCTTCAGTCTGGGGGATGTGCAAGTTCATCTCGTCCCCGTCGAAGTCCGCGTTGTATGGATGGCATACGGCTGGGTTGAGTCGGAACGTGCGGTGTGGAAGCACGCGGACTGAGTGGCACATCATGCTCATGCGGTGCAGCGACGGCTGGCGGTTGAAGATCGCTATGTCTCCATCCATGAGGTGGCGTTCAACCATGTATCCTGGCTGGAGCTCTTCAAGAATCTGTTCTTTCATGTCATCGGTGATCCTTTTTTTCTTTCCATCGGGACGCACGATGTAGTTTGCTCCGGGGTATATTTTGTGTCCGCGTTCGACGAATGCTTTGAGATAGTCTTTGTTCCATTCAGTGACGCGCTCCGGCACCGTCAACTTCATCGCGATGATCTTTGGCACTCCGACTTCATCGAGATTTATCATTGGATCGGGGCTGATGACTGTTCGTGCAGAAAAGTTGGTTCGCTTTCCTGCAAGGTTGTGTCTGATCCTTCCTTCTTTGCTCGTGATGCGCTCGGTGATGGTCTTGAGCGGCTGTCCTGAGCGGTGTCGTGCTGGAGGCAATTGAGCGACGTCATTATCAAAAAATGTTGTCACGTGATATTGAAGCAGGTCCCACAGGTCTTCGATGATGATCTCTGGCGCTCCTGCGTTGATGTTTTCAAAGAGACGCTGGTTGATTCGCACGATATCTCCAAGTTTGTGCGTCAGGTCGTCTTCGCTTCGCTCACCGCTCTCAAGCGTGATCGAAGGGCGCATCGTCACTGGAGGAATGGGGAGGATCGTGAGAACCAGCCACTCTGGCCGCACTGACTTGGCATTGAGTCCAAACAAAAGCGCATCATCATCGCTGATTTTTTCAAGCCGTGTCCGTATTTCGATAGGAGAGATGCGTTTGTCGTTCTCAAGGTATGTCGTAGGCTTCTCGATCGTTATCTTTTGCTGGCGCGCTTTGCAGTGCTGGCACTTGTTTTGTGCGAGGATGTCCTTGAGAACGGTCTCTTTGACGTACTTTCGCATCGCGTCGACGTTCACCTCTGCTTTGAGGCGTTGGATCTCTGCAGTGTACTTGTCTTTCTTGTTCTTTGCGAGCATCACTTTTCCGCAGTCGCGGCAGCTGCCTTTGAGAAGGACGTGGACGAGATTGACGTATTTGACATGGATGACCGGTCTGGCGAGTTCGATGTAACCAAAGTGACCGACACATTCTTTGAGTTTTGATCCGCACGTGCGGCAGCGCAGGCCGGGATCGATGACACCCAGGCGCGTGTCCATTAGGCCGCCGTCAACAGGGTATCCTTCTTTGTCATAGAGTTCGGGCGTCACGACTTTAGCTGATGCCATCTGTTTTGTCATTTTGGGTGATAAGACTCCGAAAATGACGCTTTTCACTTTCTTGTATGCGTGTTGCGGTTGGCCTTCTTCCATTATTGAATCACTTTATCAGTGTGTTTCGTATTTTTATTATTATATTCATTACTAATTTCTATTATAATTATATTCATCATTAATTATTCATCATTATTCAGTATTTATTTTCAAGCACGAGTTTGGGATATATGCATAATGATTTGAGTTCGTCGAGGATGAGCTTGAACGCGTATGAGATTTCTACTATATTGATGTCGACGTTGTCGCCGCACACCGGACAGTACGCTTTGTTCTTGAATTCGTTGTAGACGGCGATGATACCGCAGCTTTCGCAAACCGGAACGAGCGTGCGGTCTGAATCAAATCGTTCCTTGAGCAGGAGCGACGCTCCATGGGCGACAAATGTGTCTTTTTCCATCTCGCCCAAGCGCAGTCCTCCTTCTTTGGCACGCCCCTCGGTTGGTTGGCGCGTGAGGAGCTGGATTGGACCGCGTGCACGCGAGTGGATCTTGTTTGCTACCATGTGCTTGAGTTTCAGGTAATACATGTTGCCGATGTAAATGCGCGCAGTCATCTGTTCGCCAGTCTCCCCGTCGTAAAGTGTTTCCTGCCCATTCTCGCGGAAGCCGAGCTTGTGAAGTTCCTTTCGCAATGCCACTTCTGGTTCTGCAGCGAACGTAGTTCCATCGATGTCGCGTCCTGCGAGCGCTCCGACTTTGGCGCCAACGAGCTCAATAAGGTGTGAAATCGTCATGCGTGATGGGATTCCGTGCGGTGAAAATATAAGATCGGGTGTGATTCCTGATGCGCTGAATGGCATATTCGTATGCGGTACGATGAGGCCGACAACACCTTTCTGCCCATGCCTGCTGGTAAACTTGTCCCCAATTTCCGGGATGCGTTGGTCACGCAGCCGCACCTGGACAAGCTTGTGGCCTTCACCATTCTCAGTGATCAAAACAAAGTCAACGACCCCTTCCTCGCCGTGCCTTAACGCAAACGATGATTCGCGACGGATGTTTGAGGTGAGGTTGTACTCATCCATACTCGAGAGAAATCTTGGCGGGCTTGTCTTTCCAATTATTACATCTCCTTCCTTGACTTGTGCTTCAGGATAGATGATGCCTTCTTCCTCGAGGAAACGGTAATCGACTTCTGACTTATATCCTTTGATGTCTTTATCTGGAATGCATATTTCGTCAGTGAGTCCACCGGCATAGCGGAGTTCTTCAGCGACGGCTGGCCGAAAGTAGGTTGAGCGTCCAAATCCTCGTTCAATGGAGCCTTTGTTGATGACAACAGCATCTTCCATGTTATATCCTTTGAAGCTCATGATGGCGACCACTATATTCTGTCCCGATGGATGCTGGTCGTAATTTGAGATCTTGTGCATGATGGTCTGCACGATAGGCATTTGCGGCGTGTGAAGGATGTTTACGTCCATATCCATACGCACGGGGAAATTTGCAGCGTAGAATCCAAGCGCTTGTTTCTGATTTTTTCCGCCGACAGCGACGCGCACAGCGTGTGAAAAATTCCCGTAAGGAACAAGCGCAGTTGTCAGCCCAACCAGGTCAATCGGGTGTATTTCTAAGTGCGTATGCTGCGGTGTAAGCTCGTTTTCAAAAAATGCAATAAGGGTGTTTTCTTCTTCTGCTGCATCCAGATATTCGATAACCCCCTGTTTGACGAGATCATCCCAGTTGATCTCTGATTTCTCAAGTTGCTTTGCGTGTTTTTCTGTGAACGTTGACTTTCCGTCTTTGACAACTATGAGCGGGCGTACAACCCTTCCTTTGGTCGAATCGACCTGGATAGTGTTCGTTTGTTCATCATAGTAAACGTTGACATTCGATGAAACATTTCCTTTGCGGCGTTCGTCGATGATATTTTGGACGAATTTTTTTGGATCTTCGACTTCGCCAGTGAATTTGCTGTTAACGAACACTTCGGCCATGTTTTTCACCTTGTTGGCTGGTGACGAGGGATTGTACAGTTGTGTTTTCTATGTACGATTGTGTTTTTGATATGGATCGCGTATTTGTGGAAGTTGCCGTGGTACCGGTTTAGGTTGCTTTAAGCCCGAGCGCTTTGAGACTCTTGAGCAGTTCGTCGTCCGGAGTTTCAAGCGACACGCGGGAGAGAAGCGCAAGGTTCTTTCGCAGCCCGATGTTTGTTCCTTCCGGTGTCTCCATGCAGCATAGTCGTCCGGCATGTGTTGGATGCAGTTCGCGCGCTTCGAAATTCTCCTGCGTGGCTGATAATGGAGAAACGACGCGCTGCAGATGCGACATTGTTTCAAGGAAGTTGAGTCGCTGGATGCGCTGGCTGATTCCTTTACGGCCGCCGACCCAGACCCCTGTCGCCATGCTTGAATATATGCGCTGCGTGAGCAGTTTGTCCCGGATTATGACTTTGATTGATGGGAATTTTCCGCGCTTAACTATGCGCTGG
>JACRKM010000166.1 GCA_016219765.1 Candidatus Woesearchaeota archaeon | reverse complement strand
CAGTCCTGGCCACTACGGCATTGCCGGCATCACGAATGTTGATTATCCGAAATTCAGGCTTGACGCGGCGCATCTTCCGGTTTATAATGTTACGAATCAGAGTTACGGTTAAGAGACGAACATTTGGAGGTTGCTGAAAAGTTTTCAATTGCCAAAAAGTTGGAATTTGAGCCCGATTATATGAAAAAATTTTTAAGTATGGAATCTATATATCTTTTTACGTGAATATTTTACGTGAACAAAACTCGACCCGGCATGATTAGCTAGCACGATGTACGAAAGATTTACGTGCAGCAGAAGTTTGGGGAGTCTCAATAAGAACGATCTCTGTGGGTGCATTCTCGATGTCTACTATAAATAGGGGTATTGATTTTTTCAATGATCTAAGCTTTCTTGAGCCTGTTTGCAGTGGCTGCCAAATAAAAGTAGATTATGGTGTAACAACCGTATACGATGAGAAGAGACAAACGCACATCTGCAAGAAGTGCGGTTCTCCTGTGAAATAAAGAATTTTAACTAATGCAACCGCGATAAATTAATCAGCACATTTTCTTTATCAATGATTTTTACTCAGTAGTAACTACAAGACGTGCAAAAAAGAAACATTTATATAATTGAATTTCCTAAAAAATTCAGGTAAACTGGTTAGCAGAAGAGAAGTTGGTTCGGTGAAGAGGGTTTTGGTTACTTCTTCACTTGCTCTCTTCAAAAAAAGAGGTTGGACAATGAGGCAAAGAGGTTGGACAGGTGTAGTTCTCGTTGCGTTGATATTTCTATTAATGTTTTTATTACAAGCTGTGTTCGTGGCTTCTGAGCTTGCAACTCCGCCGGAAAGGGATGGCCCGCAGATTGACTTGACTGCTCCTGCTGTTGTCTTTCGCGGGGAACCGTTGACGCTCGACTTGCTCGTCACTGATATTTCGGGTGTTGATTCTGTAGAAGCACTTCTTAAACTGCCGGATGGAGAGACGAAATCTTTACACTTGCGCCAAGATCACTATGGTGACCCAGCTTATTATGCTAAAATTCCCACAACTGTAACAACCAAGACAGGAACATATACGTTCGTGATATTCGTGACAGACGTGTACGGCAACAATGCGTACGCAGAAAGCAAGCAATTGCTTACCGCAAGATATAGCTTGATGTTCAAGGCCGATCCTCTCACAGTTAAAGGAGGTGAAGCGGTTGCATTGAGTGGATTGGTTTTGTTTGATGATGGCTCGCTTGTGCCAAATGCGGCAGTCACATTGCAGACACCGGCAGGAAAAGTAAGCGCGCCGCTTGATTCGAATGGAATGTTCAGTTATTTGATGACGGCGCCGGAGAAAGAAGGTAAGTATCAGGTGTCTGTACAGGTGTTGTCGCCTGATGAACAGCTTTTTGTGGCAAGCGAGACCATAGAAGTTGAAGCAAGCGATGTCGTAAATAATATGGAAAGTGATGTGGGCGTGACGTCTGCAGCAGGCAGTGAAGCATCTATGGCAACAGATACTGCTGCAGCGTCAACAGCCCCGCTCGATTCGGCGTATGAAGAAAGCGAAAGCGTTCTTCAAGGCAGCGCCGTGTCAGCGTCGGTTGAGCCCTCCGTCGAACAAGCTGTTGTCTCGCCTGCTGAGTCATACGATGAATCTGCACTGACCTCGGTTAGTGTTGCGTCTGCAAGTGCTTTCTTTTCATTGGCAGGCTTAAGCGTTGGAAGCACCATTTCTGGTCTTGTCCTCCTGACGATTCTGCTGGCGGTGCTTGTTGGCGTTGGCTGGAAGAAGGATCAACCGTTGTCACGCAAGGATCTTCTCCATCGTGAAATGAACACGTATTTGTGGAAGCGATGGCTGCAGAGAGAATCACCAAATTCTCGTTACCTCAAGAAATAAGAAACGAGGTGGGGTTCATGCGCGATATTGTTTTTTATTCTTTGCATGGCGTTTTGATTCTGGTAAGTTTGATCTTGCTGATGAAGATACTCTAATTTCTGCAGTGTAATTAAGTAATACGTTTATAAGTAATACGTTTATGAGAATCAGTTATTGCTGAGGGAGTATTTTACTAGCATCTTTATTGTATTCGCTGGTTCATCTTCGGAATCATCGGCACGAACACGGCGTACAGCGTCGCAATACTCGCGATGAGATACCATCCGAATCCGATCGCCATGCCCAATGCTGCAGCATACCAGACAGTTGCTGCTGTTGTGAGGTTCTTTATCTTATCGCCATCGCTTTTGAGGATCATTCCTGCACCAAGAAATCCGACGCCGCTCACGATCTGTGCAGCGATTCGTGCCGGTGAGTTAGGATCGATGACTGTTGAGAGTGATGTAAATATCATCGAACCGCCGATGACAAGCGATTGGGTGCTGATTCCTGCAGGTTTTCCTTTGAGTTCTCTTTCAAGCCCGATGAGAAATCCAGCTAAAAGACATATTGCAAGTTTGATAATGAAACTTCCTTCATAACCAGTCAAGAGTCGGTCAATCATGTGCGTCCACACAGTGCGCCTTGCTCTTCTTATTTAAAGATTCTCAAATTTCGTGCGTTTTGTCAATATAGAAAGTTTTATATGTATATATACCAAGGTTATGCGAATAATTTGCGAAGCGGGTTTAGGCTGGCTCGCCAGGAAGAGGTTTGACGATGAGGCAAAGAGGTGGACTTTTTATAGTTCTTATTAGCGTTCTTATTTTTGTCATTACCGTCACTCTGTCTGCAGCTGTTCTGGGAGCGCACAACCTTAATATCACCTTCTCACCAGCATCTGTTTACGAAACAACCCTCCAAAGCTTCCAGTTTGACGTAAATAATTTTGGTTCTACAGACGCGGTCACGACCCTTCAGGCCACAGCCAGCCCGCTTGCTATCACGTCTGTTGTGTCTTATGCAGGCTGGAGCTCGAATTATACACCTGCCGTCGTAACGTGGTTTGGCGGAAGCATTGAACCAAATGTGCTGCTTGCGCGCTTCGTCATTTCAGCGACAGCGCCCAAAGTTGCTGCCAACACAGACGCGACAGGTTTCCTGCTGACAACAGACAGTGTAGGATTTCAGCTTACGTCAAATTTTTCATTCACTGTTCTAAACGACGCGACTCCTCCGCTGGTTTCTAATCAAACCCCTGCAGACGGTTCGTACATAAAGATGGGCAACAATGCTGTGCCGGCAATGCTCACTGCATCTGATCCTGAAACAGGTGTGAAGTATGTTCAATTCAATTGGCGGCTGTGCAGCCCGGTTTTTGATGCTATAACAAACACCACAATAACAAATCATACACTCTACTCACTAAATCTTTCAAATAGCAGCAGTCTCAGCAGCAGTGTTTATCAGTCGACAGTTGATTGGTCTTCATATCTGAATGCGCAACTCGTATGTTTTGATTTTGTTGCAGAGAATAATGGTGGAGCCAATGTGGTTACAAATGGAACCGCGACAGTTGACGGGGTTGCCCCTGCTGTGAGTCTTGTCTTTCCTGCTAACGGTGCACTCACAAGTCCGTCCACACTCTTCCAATTTCTGGCTACAGATAATTTTGCATCAAATCTCTCATGCAGGGCATATGTGGATGGGATAAATACTGCAAATGCGACTGCGCACAGCAATCTTACAGAATCAATGCCTGCCGCAAATGTCGCAGATGGCACGCATACCTTGTATGTAATATGTGCGGATGTGGTTGGATGGGAAAATGCGAGTGAAACACTAAGTTATATCTTGGATAAGACTGCCCCGGCCATTGCGCTCGTATCGCCAGCGAATCAATCGATCATTGCAGCATCCACGCCCGTTGTATTCACTGTTACCGATAATTCGGAAGTCGCTTCAGTAACGTACACGCACAATGGCACCACAACAAATGTGACTATAAATAATGTGACTATAAATGCTACTCCCACTTTTTCGATCAGCCCGACATCCTGGAGCGAAGGCTTGAATACTGTTACAGCCACGGCAGTTGATGTTGTCGGCAACACGAGAGAGTTCAGTGCAGTGTTTACAGTTGACAAAACCCCGCCATCAATTTCGCTCTTAAATCCTTTGAATGATTCAGATGTTCACGTCAACTTCACATATAATGCAACAGATAATTATAACACCAACATATCGTGCACATTATTGATTAACGGCGTTCAGAATGGCTCGCAAAACAGTACATCTGGAATCGCAGGAACAATTTCGCGCATACTTGCGCAACAAACATACAATTGGAGTATGAGCTGCGTCGATGGTGTTGGCAATAGCGCACAAAGTTCAGCTGTTATGGTCGCGGTTATTGACCTGTCGGCTCCGGATGTTGTCTTTGACAACCCGTCTATTATCTTCAGGGGGGACGACATCCAGCTGCGAGCGCTTGTTACAGACGTCAGTAATGTGGCACAAGTAAGTGCGACACTCAGAAATCCTCTCAATCAGACGTTCGTGCTTGCAGTGACAAACACAAGCAGCATCTATTCTGCGCTGTTCACTACGAACTCAAGCTCGCCACTGGGAACTTGGACTATCACGCTTAACGCTACTGATGTTTATAATAATTCCATCTTAGCGACGAGCGTATTATTGCTCACGTACCGTTATATTGTGGCGCTGACGCTTGCTCCTTCCACAGTTAACGTGAATGATAATGCTGCAGCACAGGGAACGGTACTTTATGATAATGGATCACTGGTTCCAGAGCCAAGTATCACGCTGCGCTTGCCGTCGGGGGATGTTGATGCAAGCCTCGATAATAAAACAGGAGCATACACGCACACCTTTGCTGCTCCAGTGTCTGCTGGTACGTATACTATCACCGCATTTATAGTTCCGCAAAATAATAACAATAATGACAATAATTACAATTTTAATGTAAGTCAACCGCTGACTGTCAACAATCCGAGCAGCGGAGGTGGCGGAGGCGGTGGCGGTGGTGGCGGCGGAAGCGGCAGCGGTGGAGGGGGTGGTGGAGGCAATGGTGGAGGAAGCGGCGACGCGAGCATGCAATCTGTTGCGCAGCAAAGCGTTGAAGCTACAACCGGCGCGCCAGCGTGCACTCCTAAGGTGGTCTGTAGTTCTTGGAATCTGTGTTCGAATGGCAAGCAAGAGCGTTCATGCGAAGAAACGGGTTGCGGCGGTGCGGGCAATAAGCGAGCAGAAACGAGATCATGCACAACGAAAGCCAAAGAAGAACCGCAAATGTTGGCGTCTGCGCAGATGCCACAGCAGGCGACACTGACCAAAGCGCCTCCTGCACAAGATAGCGCGCGAGCCGGTGGATCAGAAGTGCTGGGCGCAGCTTCGGGATTATTCAGCCTGAATCCGCCGGGCAGTGCTACAATAATATTAGGCGTCAGCATGATTGCAGCTCTGCTCTTTGCGCTTCATCATTACGGTCAGAAGGTTTCTGTACGCCGACAAGCCACGAGCCATCGTCAGCACGTTCGCGAGATGCTGAATCAGCATCTTGAATCTAGGCGGCAACGACGGGTGCGGGCACGGCATGCAAACAGATTTACAAGAAATAAATAAAAATCAAATGTCAAAAGCTCGCGACCACCACCCGTCAAAGACGGGTGGCAGCGCAAATCAAGGATTTGCTGGTCTTTTTTGCTCCCGCAAAAAAGGCATGCCCGCTTCGCTCGGGTCGCTCGCTTTCGAGCACATCGTATAACGTGTTTCACACTCCACCAGTCACAGACTGGTGGTATACGATGTATAAATAAAAACAAAATAAAACAAAATAAATAAGAAAAAGCGACAGAGGCCAGTCATGGCTTGTTGCAGTGGTGCTGAATGGTTTTAGAAGAATTCATGAAAATAGATGTTGTTGAACACCGCCCGTATGTCTCTTTTTTTCTTGGATTTTTCTTCACATTTCTGGGGTTTTTTGTTGCGCTCTTCTTTTTTCGCAATGCGATGTCCGTCGCTATGGTGTTCTTGACAACACTCTTCTTAGTGCCTTTGATGATTAAACTTATAAAGATTGAAGAAGATCGCGAACGGCGCGACGGCTTACGGCATTTCTTTCACAATCACGCAGACGTCTTTCAAGTCTATTTATTCTCCTTTCTTGGAATATTTGTCGCGTTTGTTGTATTGGGTGTTGCTACGAATGCATATGACCAACCGATTTACAATGACGCATTCAGTTTTCAGTCGAAGTTTTTGCGTCTTGAGCACGGCCTCACAACTGAACGTGTCAAGGAATTTGTAGCAGATGAGCCGAATCCGACCTTGTCGCAGTTTGCAGCTATTTTCGTAAGAAACTCAGTCGTGCTTGTTCTCTCTTTTGCTCTCGCATTCTTTTATGGCGCAAGCGCGATCTTTTTGATCGTGTTGAATGCAAGTGTGTTTGCAAACTTCATCGTTCTTGTAGGAGCGTTCATTACACAAACTCTGGGAGAAAAAATCCTGGCGCTGCTGCTTTTCATGGTACATTTGTTGCCTGAGCTGAGTGCTTTTCTTGTTGCCGCAATTGCGGGAGGCGTCGTGTCAAAGGCGCTCATTAAGGAAAGCCGGCACAGTCTGGAATTCCGCAACGTGTTTAAGGACTCGACGATGCTGATCGCAATCGCTGCAGGGCTCTTGCTGATTGGCGCTTTTCTTGAAACATTTGTGACAACCAGGCTGTTCGCGATGTTTTTTTAGAATTTTATGACCAAAATGAGCGGAGATAAAACAGCTTCTTTTTATGTGGCTGATCTAGAAAATAGTAGACAAATAGTATGCAAATAGTTAAATACCTAAGGTTTGGCTGGCTGGTTTTTCAATTGAGAAAGATGCTGTAGATAGTATCTCTGGTATGTTCTGACTGCTGTCACATGTTCAGTGAGCAGTGGGTTTTTAGAAGGCGTGCCGCGGTTGTATGCGGAGAGTGCATTGTCCCACGTACCGTGCTTTGTTTTAAGATCGTGTAGGTAATGTGCAGCGGCATAGGTGCTCCTGACGATATGAAAGCGTTCGTCGGTGCGCGCGAGTGCGTCGTAAGTCCTATGGTATGTTTCAATAAGTTTGCACAAGCGTCTTCCGTTGTGTCTGTCCCGTCCGGTCGCTGCAGACTGCCCGCTTATGTGAAGCCCGTACTGTCTTGCTGTTCCTGGCTGGAATTGGAATAGCCCTGCACCGCCGTCGCTTCCTGAATTCAATTCGAGCGGATTTCCATAGCTCTCGCGCATCGCAAGGCCTGCAAGGATGCCAGCTTCGATTCCGTATTTCTTTTCGGCAGCTGTGAAGGTGTCGTTCCAACGGTATGCGCGCAAAAATTTTCCTTCGGGAGAACGCTTGTCTGTTTTGGCTATGTCGGACAGACTTGCGTTTAGAGGGAGTGAAGGTGGTGACGCTGTTGGCTGAGTTCGCGGTTGCTGTGTCGATGTTTGATCTCGTGCAAATGCCGCGATTGTTTGCTCCTTACTTGTCTGCTCTTTATAATAACGGAAATTTTCAAGAGTTGCAGAAGAATTCAATGTATACGCGAGTGCTGCTATGGCGGCTATTGGTCCGATTTGTGCAGCAGTGCGCAACCACTGAAGGGCGGCAGATTGTGTACCGGTTTTGCTTCTTGTTCCTGCAAAAGAAGGATCAAGATATTGCTCAATCGTTGCTTTTCTTTTGCTGCGGTGGTTTTTCATTACTGATATGCCTGTTTCAAGCCCCATGGCGCGAAGGCTGCAGCAGAGCTTTATAAATGTTTCGTTTTTTACTGCTCGTCAGTGGTGACAATTGGTGTGGGGGCGGGACCGAATTGACCTATTT
>JACRKM010000164.1 GCA_016219765.1 Candidatus Woesearchaeota archaeon | reverse complement strand
CATTCCGTAAGTACGCGATGGATGTGGGCGTGACACGAAACGACAAGTCAGTCACGATGGAAGAATTCTTCAAGACCGTCAATGCATTCAACAAACAACTCATCGATTCCGGTGCGAATCGGTACTATTTTGTGAAGAACCCGCGGAAAGTCGATATCGAGAAAGCGCCTGCGCTTGATGTTGAACTTGACCTGCATCCAGACCACAAGAAAGGAGGACGTGTGTTCCACACAAAAACGACGTTTTATCTTGATTGCGACGACGTGTTGCACGATGGCAGCTCATATCGGCTACTTGAATTATTCAACTTCAAAGTACAGAAAGAAAAACTTATGTTCACAAGCAGGGAATACAAAAAAGAAGCAAAGGACACAACAAACATTCACTGGGTATGCGATGATAATCCTGTTAACATTGAAGTGCTCATGCCTGATGGCAAGCGTGTGAAAGGGCTTGGAGAAAAATGGCTCAATGATGTTTCAGTTGATCAGGTAGTACAGTTTGAGCGCTTCGGGTTTGTTCGCTGTGACGGGATCACTCCTCAGAAGATGACGTTCTGGTTTCTGCATAAGTAAATCCACATCTGCATAAGTAAATCCACAAAAACAGCATCTCGTCGGGCTGTTTCGTGTAACCTCAGAATTCTTCACTCACAAGGCCTAAAAGTGCCATTTTAAGCCTTAGAAAGCAAAAAGTTTATATAGAACCCTTGCGGAAATAAGGCTATATCGCTTGAAATCAAAGGTTTTAGGCGGTATTAAAATAAACAAAAATTAAACAAAAATAATAGATAATGCAACCCAGCAGGTGAGAACATGACAGAACTATTGGTTGTCAAAGCAAAACTAAAGGATGCTTGCCCAGGATTCAATGTCGCAGGCGACCTTGCTGAAGCACTCAGCGAAAAGATGATGATGGCAGTGCAGGATGCTGTTGCGCGCGCAGAATCAAACGGCAGAAAGACAGTGATGGCAAAGGACGTTCCTTACTGTTTTGCATGCAAGCCAAAGAAGAAAGGCGAGACACTCGTTGTCAAAGCACGCCTTAAGGACTGCGCAAAAGACTGCAACGTCGCAGGAGATCTTGCAGATGCGCTCAGCGATGTCGCTGCAGTCCTTCTGAAGAATGCATGCGATCGTGCAGAATCAAACGGCAGAAAGACCGTCATGGCAAAGGACCTGTAAGTCCTTGCTTTAATTTTTTCATTCACTTTTTCTTGTTCTTCCCATTTTGAAAACCACCCGCGTAGTGAATCTCAAGTCTTGCACCTTAAGCTTTATATAAAAGAATGGTTTCGCCAATATCAAGATGTCATTAGACGATAGATTTAATCCAAATGACGGGAGTGTGATTGATACTTTAGATAGTGCTCTCTTTGAATTTAATAAAAAGATTGCTACTAAATGGCAAGATAAAACATACAGAAGTAAGGCAGATTTAGAGAGAGTTTTGTATTTCGGAAGTGCTGCAACACTCGGCGGATATATGACAAATACGATGAGTTTTATTATGGCTATTCCAGCAGCTTCTATGGCACTGCGAGGAGCAGTAGAAACGCTAAGACCCAAAAGTGCTAAACATGAAGAAATACAAACCGAAGCAATTGGATTACCCCGTAAAACATGGAAGTATCTAAATGTAATCTGCTATGGTTTAGGAGTTGTTCAAACATTGGTAGGGGTAGGACATTTAGTTGCAGGAGCTGTATCTGGAAATAATCAATTATATGTGAACTCCATTAGCCACCTTACATTGGGATTAGGAATATTAGGTTGGGTGAGTGCAGATTATATGGCAAAATCCGACATTGGAACACCACCGCCAAAACCAAAAAAGAAACCGGTTTTAGAAAGAATTAAGGAAAAGGTTGGAGGACTTTTGCCACAACCAACACCAGAACCAGTTTCTGTTAGAATGTATTCTGGAATCAACAGTTATTCTTTAGCCCAGCCTCATAAATAATAAACCAAAGCAACAGCACATTAAATAACTCGTATTTGTTTAGCTGTTTTCTGTTCATTTACACTTTTCACGACCAGCACCGCTCAGACGCGCTACGCGCATCTTCGCTCAATTTCCGCCACAGCCAGCTCGTGAGTGGATGTCGTTTGTTGATGGCTGACATTCCCCGATGGGGCATCCCCCTTGTCAGCATCTATACGGTTACTTTCATCCCTCGCAAAAGGGCGGTGGCGGAAATTGTGCTGGTCGTGCTATTCGTGCTGCTAATTACAGCTAAACAAATACAATAACTCAGGTTAAAAATGTAAGAATCAGCGTTACTTCTTGAGCTCCAGTATCTTCTTCTTGTGTGCATCAATGATCTTCTTCACTCGGGCAAGGTCTTCTTTGCTGTGCTTTCCTGATTTTGCGAACTCCTTGTGTTTTTGTTCAAGCGCAGCTAATTGCGCTTCAAGTTGAATGATGGGTGATGCAGCTTCTGTTGCCGCTCCCTCGGCGCGTAATGCGATTTCCCCGACCCGTTTTTGCCGATAAAACTTTTTTTCCGATGCCGGCTGAGGAGATGTTGTATCCTCAGACATTCTGATATGCAGCGATGCAAGATTTTCTTTGAGTTGCATTAATTTCATTTCCTTCTCTTCAAGCTCTTTGGCGTACTCCTTTCCTAGTTCAATGAGTTTTGCATTCAGCTCGGCAACCTGTGTTCGTAAAGAATTCAGTTCATGCGTCTCTTTACGCTGCTCTTCCAGAAGTACTTTCTCATCCTTCATAATCGATAGAAGTTTCTGCTCAAAATCAGCAAAGACTTCTACAACATGATTCTTCTTCGAGCGCTTGTTGAGCGCAAGCTGGCGAATCTGCTGCAGCTTTGTCTGCAGTTCCTCTCTTGCGGCCGACTTTGACTCATATTTCTTTGCAGCGACAGACAAATGCGTCACGAAACGGCGCAGCATGAATGGATTCCATTTCTCTGACTGTTTTGACTGCGGCGCAGTTGCTCGCACTTGTGGCTGTTGAATCTGAGTCTCTTCGGCCATCACACACCCATTGTTGAAGGTTTTATCTGAAAAAGAAAAAACGCTGATTTCTATCGTTTCAAAAGACCGCCAAGGATAGGACTTCTTGCCACAGATGTACGGCCCACGCCGCTTGTCGGACTTCCTTGCGGAGGCAGTGCGGGCATCGGAGGCAAACCTCCAAATTCCATTCCGCCTTGTCCTGCTTCTGCTCCACTCATTCTTATTTCTTCAGGCAAAGGCATCGATCCAGGCATTCCAATCGGCGGAAAACCTCCTAATCCTTGAGGCTGAAAGCCTTGGTATAGAGGTGGGTTGGATCCTGGCCCGGCTCCAGCTCTTTGTCCCATTGAAACAGGCATAGGTCCGCCGCTGAGCGGTGGAAGCTCGAGGGCGGCTGATCTCTTATCCGACGCCGGACGCCCGGCCTCTCGTTCCATTCGTGACGATCGTGCTTCTATTTCATCAAGTTTCTCACGCACCATGTCCGCAATCGCCACGATACCTTTCGCGATCTTCTGATTCTGCTCAATCAAGGTGTCTATCTTCTCCTGTAATGGGCCAATCTGTTTTGAAACCAGCTGAGTATCATGCTCTTCAATACCCATCTCCTGCGATGCTTGCTTGAACACTTCAAGCATGGAATTCACACTGGTGTTGAGATTATCAATAGAATCCTGCAAATTTTCACCAACAGGAGAACCTTCAAGCGGATTCTTCTTGATCCGCTCTAGTTCTTTTTTGAGCGCCAGAAATTCCTTTTTGGAAACAATTGCATACTCATCATCGTTTTCCATCACAACACCCCTTTTTTGATCGTGAAATGTGAGCTCACATATTTTTCAGCTCTTGGACTCTTGAACCTACAAATACACGAAATAGAGCCGACAGTGTTTATAAATATGTCGGTGAGTGTGCTGGTGAGTGCCTGAGTTCGGACAAAGCAACAAGAAACAGAAAGGGTCACAAAAAACTAAGAATACTACTATTAAGTTATTAAAATATACCAAATTTTATAAATTTGTGCCAGTAGCGAAAATTGTGCTGGTCGTTGTATTCATGAAGCTGAATGTAGCTAAACAAATACTTACGGCGCATAAAATCCAAATGAAACAATTACTGGAATAATTACTGCATCACTCCCGCAGGCCCTTCCGCGCTTGCTGTTGCTCCCATGCTTCTTGCGCTTGCTGTTGGTCCCACGCTTCATAAAGTCGCCGCATGTACTCGTTCTTATGATCCATCAACCGCTTCGGTGCTCGAGTCTCACACTTCTCAATGACATACCCGACAAGGAGCGGAGCGATCACGCTGTACTCGCCCCACACTTGCACTAGACCTTTTGTTGCATCCTTGTATTTGCCCCACGTGACTGCTTCACCGAATGTACAACCTGAAAGTCCTCCATCCCTTTCAAAAGCGGTCGTTATCTGAATACCACGATCCGCTCCTTCAAAGTCGACGCCAATAATCTGGCTTATCATCGGCGCAAGCGTCTGGATCCAATTCTTTGGGCCGCCCCCGCCCCACTCAAAGAACCCCAGCTGCGGACTTGAGTACACGAGCGCAGCACCTTCAAGCAAACTACGCGAAGCATTCGGTGCAATGTCTTTTCCTTCTTCGAGAAACAAGGCAGCGTTGTTCATCCCGATGGAATGATTGGATTCTGAATCAAGGAAGATCGGAACACCATATTCTGCAGCAGTCGCGACCCACGAGTGCTCAGCATGAGGAGCCTTGCGCCGGATGTATTCACCCCACTCGTGCACATAATCTGCAGTCGATCGTACCTCACAAGAAAGTGTTTTTGCAAATTCTTTGAACACATCGTCCTGGGATTTCAGAGTCTCGTCCATTCGGATGTTGATGTCGTAGATTCGCGTCGTGCCATCTGCATCAAGAGCATTGTCGTCAACGCGCGGCGATCCTTGCACAACGGGAAGACCGAAGGCGAAATGCCCATCATGATACACTTGCGCGCCAGTCGAACAGAGTACATCGACAAACCCTGCTTTGATCAGGTCGATGATGTATCCTCCCATTCCGCCGACAGGGCCGGCACCAGCGACACCCATCCAGATCGTGTCGCCTTGTTTGATCATATACTCAAATAAGCGGGCTCCGGCAGCCACATTTCGCGCTTCGAAGCATGTTGCTTCGAGATTGCTGATGATGTCTTCGATTGTTGATCCTTTCTTCCAATGTACAGGAACAATTTCTCTTCCCTGCATATAGGGACTTTCTTTCCATTTCGGACAATGTCCTTGTCTTTTATGTTTTTCATTCATGAGGCTCACCACCGCTATTTTGCAAACTAAGGAAAACTTAAAAAAGAAAACTTAGAAAAAAGAAAATTAGAAGTCTCCCATCCCACCGCCCATGCCGCCATGGCCTCCCATCCCTCCTGGAGGCATGGCTCCCTTGTCACTGCCGCCGCCAGCAATCACATCGTCGATGCGCAAGATCATGGTCGCGACCTCTGCGGCGCTGGTAACTGCCTGAGTCTTGATGTTAAGAGGTTCAATCACTCCTTCCTTCCATGCATCCATGACTTTGCCAGTGAATACGTTGATGCCTGCCCATTTCTTGTCCTTGTCGTGCGCACTCTTGAGTTCAGTTAGGACATCGATAGGGTCGAGTCCGGCGTTCTCTGCAAGCGTCCGTGGAATGGTTTCCATAGCATCAGCAAATGCGCGCACTGCAAGCTGCTCGCGGCCAGACAGTGAATCTGAGAACTTGCGCAAAGTTCGGGAGAGCTCCATCTCTGTAGAGCCTGCGCCTGCGACAACCTTGCCTACCTTGAGGGCCGCAGCAACGTCACCGATCGCGTCTTCCATCGCGCGCTTCACTTCGTCAACAACATGCTCTGTACCACCCTTGATGAGCACCGTGACTGCCTTCGGATTCTTGCACTCACGCACGAAGGTCATGTCCTCATCACCCATCTTGACTTCCTCAACAAGACCCGCATGGCCAAGGTCCCTGCTTGCAAGGTCGTCAAGCTTCGTCACAATCTGTGCGCCAGTAGCAAGGGCAAGCTGCTCCATATCTGACTTTTTGATGCGGCGCGCGGCATAGATTCCCCGCTTCGCGAGGAAATGCTGCGCAAGATCGTCGATGCCTTTCTGACAGAACACAACATTTGCTCCTGATTTCTCAATCTTGTCAACCATCCCCTTGAGCATCTTCTCCTCCATATCAAGGAATGATTGCAGCTGGCCAGGATCAGTAATCTGAATCTTTGCGTCAATCTCAGTATTCTTTATCTCAAGCGCTGAGTCGACGAGTGCAATCTTTGCATTCAGTATGTGGCGCGGCATTCCCGGATGCACCTTTTCCTTGTCCAGAACAATCCCTTTCACAAGCTCAGTATCCTCGACAGTTCCTCCAACCTTCTTTTCGATCTTAATGTGCTCACGATCAATAATGACACGATCGCCGTCTAACTCAGATACACTCTTGATCGCCTTCACCGTTAAATCCGCCAGCTTCTCTTTCGACGCCTCCGCACCTTTGCCTGTCATTGCGGTTATTGCGATCTTCAAAAGCATTGGCGTGTCTTTGATCGTGATCGGCTCCGACATTGCATGAAGCGCTGCTTGCGCCTGCTCTGCTGCAATACGGTATCCCTTTGCAATTACTGTCGGATGAATTTCCATCTCAATAAGATCTTCAGCCTTCGCCAGCAGCTCGCCGGCAAGCACGACTGCTGTTGTCGTACCATCGCCTACCTCGTCCTCCTGCGTCTTTGCGACCTCGACCAGCATCTTTGCAGCGGGATGCGCGATCTGCATCTCTTCAAGAATCGTCACACCATCATTCGTGATCGTCACGTCGCCCAAGCTATCAACAATCATCTTGTCCATGCCCTTGGGCCCAAGCGTTGTGCGCACAGTCTCTGCAACAAGTTTTGCAGCCAGGATATTTGTACGCTGCGCAGTGCGACCTGTACTTCGCTGAGTGCCTTCTGGTAGAATGAAAATAGGTTGTACTTCTCTTGAGTCTTTGCTCATGATCTCCCTCCAATTAGGCTTGCAATTAGCAGTTTTTCACAATGTTTTTTCCACAGCTAATTGCAATGCCCTCTTTTCATTGCAACCCCTTTAATCGTGTTAGAATAACTCAAAAAGAAAGCCAGTCATATATAAAGATTATGCCTTCTTTGGCGCTGTAGAAAATAGCGCCGGCACGCTCACCACCACCGCCTCTTTGCGAGAGATGGAAAGAAACACGAACCAGCCGACAAGGGGGATGCCCCATCGGGGAATGTCGGCTATAACGAATTACTGCAGTATCACGAGCCTGGCGTGGTGGTGAGCGAGCGATACGTAGAGTATCGCGGTGCCGGCTAATTAAGATTTTCGTATTTGTTTAGCTCTTATGCTCACAGCGCCGCCACTGACGCTCGATAAGGGAGTGCCTCCCTTATCAACCCACATCAAGGCAGGCATGAAGCCTGCCGAATAACGATACGCAATCGTTCACAACTCGTATGTATGTGAAAGCGGACTATGTTTTCCAAGAGCTGTGGAATCGTATCCGTTCATTGCCAGCTCGCAGGTCGGTGGCGGCGCTGTGAGAGCGATTAGCTAAACAAATACAGATTTTCTACAGAGCCGCATTCTTTTCAGCAGCCGTTTAGTGGCATTCACCGACGTTCTGTGAGGCGCTGCTGCAAAACCCTGATCTCTTCATGCAGCTTCTTGACTTCGAGCGAAAGGCGATCAGCTTTCTCATTCGATTTAACAGACGTGTTGATGAGAAGCTGGTGTTGTGCCTTGAGGTCATCTATCTCTTTAAGACGGCTCTGCAATTCTGCCGTATAGTAATCTATCATCTCATTGAAACGTTGAGCAGAGACATACTTCTTCCCACTTTCTTTTTTTGGAATGCCTTTCTTCTCGAGCACGGGCTTTTTTCCCATCGCAAGAATATCTTTTAGCATCGGCAGATCAACAACCAACAACAGGCGCGAAGTATATAAGATTTTCTTCTCTGTTTCGTATCTTCTTGAAGACAACAAAAACAATGTTGTAGATTTAAAATTCTTTCGGCATTCAAGGAGCTCATGCAAAATGATGTTGATCGAAAACGAAAATCTGCAATGCAAGAATACACTGCGCGGCTTCAGCCTCAAAAAAAACCAACAACACTTGAAAACATCGTTGTGCAAACGCGAACGAATGCCAACAAGCACCCGATCATCGCTGGAGCAGTATGCGGAATCGGAGGCGCCCTTGCGACGTTTACTTCCATAGAAACTGCAAAAGCAGTAGGCGCGCAAATACCGATAACACCCGGTATGCTTGCTCTTGAATCAAGCATTGTCGGGTCCGTCTTAGGGCTGGCGTCCTATCTTGAAGCTGCGAGAATCGATATTGCCGCACCCGCCATTCGAGCAGCAGGAGATACGTGGAAAAAAATTTATACGCACCCCAAAGAAAGCGCATTTTCTATAGGTGCAATTTCTATACCATACGTGTACGTCGCACATCAACTGGGATATTCTCTGACAACATTTCCATTCACTCGCCTACTTAAAGATCCCGACGCACTCACTACACAACTTTTTGTAAGCCCTCTTGTCTTTGGAGCGATCAGCTATTTTACGCTTTCACAAATAAAAAACGCAGGCGGACTTGTTAATCTCTTTTTCAACTGGATTGCTGCCGATTATCATCAGTCTCGCGGCAGGCACGATGCGGCAATCGCGATCCGAAAACGCATGGTTCGCGACAATCCTTTAAACATCAATTACCGCCTCCAGTTGATTCACCACTGCCTTTCTGGAAAGGCATTTGACGAAGCTTTTGAACAAATCAGGCTGCTGCCTGCCGTCATCGACCATCGCGACAATCAAACAGCACTCAAACAAACAAAGAAACGAATTATTGCTGCAGCTCTCGACGTT